>JBIJDO010000199.1:0-5673 GCA_044344105.1 Tabrizicola sp. | reverse complement strand
GGCAATCGTCTGGAGTGCAACGATGATGTGGGCGGAAACGACCGTGGTATCCACGCAGTCATGCGGTTTCGCGGCATGGCCGCCCTTCCCCGTCACCACGATCTCGAACTGGTCGGCCGCCGCCATCATGGCACCCGGACGGATCGCGAAATGCCCGACGGGGATGCCCGGCATGTTGTGCATCCCGTAGACCTCCTGCACGCCCCAGCGGGTCAGCATGCCGTCCTCGACCATCTCGCGCCCGCCGCCGCCGCCTTCTTCGGCTGGCTGGAAGATGCAGACGACCCTGCCGTCGAAATTCCGCGTCTCCGCCAGATACTTCGCCGCCCCCAGAAGCATCGCCGTGTGCCCGTCATGGCCGCAGGCATGCATCTTGCCGGGCACGGTCGAGGCATAGTCGACCCCGGTCTGTTCATGGATCGGCAAGGCGTCCATATCGGCGCGCAGGCCCACGACCCGGCCTGCCCGGTCCGACCGGCCCCGGATCACCGCGACGACGCCGGTCCGCCCGATGCCTTCCACCACCTCGTCGCAGCCGAAGGACCGGCACAATTCGGCCACCCTCGCGGCGGTGCGGTGGACGTCGAACAGCAGCTCGGGGTTCGCATGGAAATCGCGGCGCCAGGCCGTGATCTCGGGCAGAAGTTCGGCAAAGCGGTTCTTGGGCGGCATGGTCGGTCTCCTTCGGCAGGCAGGGTGAACCTGCCGCAGCCAAACGGCAAGCCCGGCGAGGCGGTGATTGACGTGGCGGCAGGCAGGGTAAGGAAAACCGGAATGTGATCAAGGACCTGTTGCCAAAGGCGCACATTCGCGACAAAGCGTCGCAAATTCGTCATCAACCCGGCTTGTTGCGGCCAAATGCCCGCGCAATATGGGAAAAACAAGAGCCAAACGGAGCAGTCAGATGGCCACCAAACCCAGCCAGCCCCAGCAAGGCGGCAGCACGACCCCCGCGCCGCAGCAGCAGGGCCAGCAATCCGGCGGGTCGACGCAGCAGGCGGGAACCCCGATCTTCAAGGACTGGGCGTCGATCTGACGTTGTGCCGATACGGGCGTTGACAAAACCCGGGCCAGCCGCGAGGTTGGCCTTGTTTTGTTCTCACCCGGCCCACCCCGCGATGTCCTCCCCCGTCTCCTCGATCCTGAACCTTGGTCCTGCATCCGAAACCGCGTTCGCACGGGCCGGAATCACCACGGCGGAAGAGGTACGGGAACTCGGCGCGGACGAGGCTTACCGCCGTCTCCTCGCCACCGGTTCGCGCCCGCATTTCATCGGCTACTACGTTCTGGTGATGGGGCTGCAGGGCCGACCCTGGAACGATTGCAAGGGCGACGAGAAAAAGGCGCTGCGCAAACGCTTCGATGCGCTCTGTGCGGGCTTCAACGGCAGCGAGGCGAAGCTGCGCAGCGATCTTGAGGCAACCCTCAGCTTTCTCGGCGTGGTCGTGCGGCGCTAGGCAACCCGTTGGGCAAAGGTAAAGAAGACCTTAACGTCCACGTCCAACATATTGATTTCATTTGACGGGAAACCCTGCCCACGCGTGGGCAGCAAGGCGCGGTGGTGCCCCCAGAGAGACTCGAACTCCCGACCCTCTGATTACAAATCAGATGCTCTACCAGCTGAGCTATAGGGGCACCGCTCCCAGATACAAGCACCGCCCCACGCGTGCAAGGGTTCACTCCCGCTGGCCGCGCGCCACGACCAGCACGGCCAGCAATCCGACCGCCATGACCAGCAGGGCTGCGGGGGCGGCCTCTGACAGCCGCTCAAGGCTCGCCAGTTCGAAGACCCGGGTCGACAGGGTGTTGTAGTTGAAGGGCCGCAGCACCAGCGTCGCGGGCAGTTCCTTCACGCAGTCGACGAACACCACCAGCAGGGCCGTCAGGACCGACCCCCGCATCAGGGGCAGGTAAACGCTGCCGAGGGTACCGCCCGAACTTCGCCCCAGCGACCGCGCCGCCTGGGGCAGCGACGGCGCCACCCGGCCATAGGCCGCATCGATGGCGCCCTGGGCGATGCCGAAGAACCGGACCAGATAGGCCAGACCCAGCGCAAAGGCCGTCCCGGTGATCATCAGACCGGGATCGACGCCGGTCAGCGCCAGCACCCGGTCGGCCAGCCAGTTGTCGAAGGCCGCGAGAGGGATCAGCAGCCCCAGCGCCAGCACCGCCCCCGGTGCCGCATAGCCGATCAGGGTCAGGGGCAGAAGCCATTCCACCGCCCGCGACCCCGCCATCCGCAGCGCATAGACCAGGAACAGCGCGGCCCCGACCGTCACCAGCGCCGCAAGGCCCCCGACGACAAGCGTGTTCGCAAGCGCTTCCAGCAGCCCGGGTGCCAGCCAGCCCTCTGGCGCGGCGGCGGCGAGAACCAGCATGACCGCGACCGGCAGCAAAAAGCCTCCGGCAAAGGGAATGAGGCAGAGGCCCGTCGCCAGCCAGCGTCGGAGACCTTCGATCGGCTGCGGCTCGACCGGCTGCGCAGCCCGGCCCAGCCGGTGGAACCGCGCCCCGCCGCGCCCGGCGCGTTCGATCCCGACCAGGACCAGGATCAGCATCAGGATGACCCCGGCGATCTGCGCCGCTCCCCCGGCATTGCCGCCGTTGAGCCAGGTCGAGAAGATGCCCGTGGTCAGGGTCTGGACCCCGAAATGCAGGACCGTGCCGTAGTCCGCCACCGTCTCCATCAGGGCGAGCGCGACGCCCGCCGCTATTGCCGGACGGGCCAGCGGCCAGCCGATCCGCAGGAACAGCCCCCAGGGTCCGCAGCCAAGCGCACGGGCGACCTCATAGGCCCGGCCCGACTGCTCGCGGTAGGCCGCGCGCGCCAGCAGGTAGACATAGGGATAGAGGGCAAAGGACAGGACCAGGACCGCCATCGGCAGCGACCGGGTCTCGGGGAACCAGTAGTCCCGCGCCGAGGTCCAGCCGAACAGGTCCCGCAGTCCCGACTGCACCGGCCCGGCATAGTCCAGAAGATCGACCAGCGCATAGGCCCCGACATAGGCCGGGATCGCCAGCGGGAACAGAAGCGCCTGCGCCAGCCAGTCGCGGCCGGGAAAGCGGTACTGGCTGACCAGCCAGGCCGCCCCCGTCCCCATCGCCGCCGTCAGGACCGCCACGCCCAGCATCAGCACCAGCGTCGTCCCCAGATAGCGCGGCAGGACCGTCGCCATCAGATGCGGCCAGATGTTTTCGGTCGGGGTCAGGGCGATCCAGACGATGGACAGGATCGGTGCCAGCACGACAGCCGCGATCACCAGCGCCCCGAGCGACCAGAGGTCGGGGCGCCAGCGCAGCCTCTGGCCAAGTTGAGCGAAACGGTCAGTCATTTCCCATCGGGCTACAGGAAAGCGGTTTAACTGTCCAGAAAAGCCCGTATAGTCGCGCCGCCGGGCGGCAGTCGCCCGTCACGGCATGTGAAGACCCGATGCGGATCGTCTACCACCTTGGTGCCCATTGCACGGATGAAGACCGGCTGATCCGGTGCCTCTTGAAGAACCGCGCGGCGCTGGCGGACCAGGGGATCATCGTTCCCTCGCCGACGCGCTATCGCAAGCTTCTGCGCGACACCGCGGTCCAGTTGCGCGGGGCGGCGGCCAGCGAAGAGACCCAGGCCGTCATCCTGGACCAGATCATGGAGGAGGCCTCGGCCGACCGGCTGATCCTGTCCTGGGAAAACTTCATGAGCTTTCCCGTTTGGGCGGTGACGTCGCAGCTTTATGAACATGCCGGGGAACGTCTGCAGGCCTTCGCGCAGATTTTCCCGCAGATCGAGGCCGAGTTCCATCTGGCGATCCGCAACCCCGCGACGCTGGTGCCGGGCCTGAAGGCCAAGGTCGAGGCCAAGGGCGAAAGCCTGGCGGCGGTCGACCCGCTCACGCTCAGCTGGGCCGGGGTGGTGCGCCAGATCATCCGGATCAATCCCGGCATCCCGGTGACCGTCTGGTGCGACGAGGATGTGCCGCTGATCTGGCCGGAGGTGCTGCAGGCAGTGTCGGGTCACGCGGAAGGCACGACCCTGCAGGACACCGACGAAATCCTGTCGCAGATCATGACCGAGATCGGCCTGAACCGGATGCGGGACTATCTGGCCCAGCATCCGCCGCGCACGGTCGCGCAGCGCAGGCGCGTGGTCTCGGCCTTTCTGGAAAAGTTCGCCCGCCCCGAGCAGATCGAGGTCGAGGTCGACATGGCCGACTGGGACGCGGCGACGATCGCCCGGTTGCAGGCGAATTATGACGCCGATATCGCCGAGATCAGGCGGATGCCCTGGGTCCGGTTCATCGATCCCTGATCAAGTCATCCCGAGCGCGGTCTTGTAAAGTTCCAGCACGGCTTCCTCTTCCGCCAGCTCGTCCGGCTTGCGCTTGCGCATCGCGATCACCTTGCGCATCACCCTGGTGTCGTAGCCCCGGCCCTTCGCCTCGGCCATCAGCTCCTTCTGCTGTTCGGCGACATCGCTTTTCTCGGCCTCAAGCTGTTCGAAGCGCTCGATGAACTGGCGGAGCTCATCCGCGGTGACGGCATAGGGATCGGTCGCGTCGGCCATTCTTTGGTCCTCGGGGTGATAGGGGGCGGCGCGTCGTTCCTACCCTGCCGAAGCGTTCGGGTTCAAGGCGTGATCGGACGGCAGGTGCCGGATCGCTTGCCAGCGGGGCTCTGACCGGCTAGCGAGACGCTGGTTTTCCCCGGGGGGTCGAAGATGCAGGCATTGATCTATGGCGGCGCGGCCTTGACCGTCCTGGGGCTGGCGGGGTTGGTCTACTGCATCCTCAGGGCGCTGAAGGCGCGCAAGGCCGGGCTTGAGGACAGTGCCATGCGCGTGGAACTGCAGCGGGTGGTCCTGATCAACATGGCTGCGATGGGGGTTTCGGCGCTGGGTCTTGCTGCGGTCGTGTCGGGCATCCTGCTGGGCTGACGGCGGCCTTGCGACCGGCGTTCGGCCGTCGGCGGGCGCAGCACCTGGCCGAACCCGGTCCAAGGGCGCTTTCGCTTTCGCTTTCGCGACAAGCTGGCTAAGGTCAGCGCATCTTCGCCCCACGCCATCCGGAGCAGCCCATGGATATCCGCGCGATCACGCCCGACTACGCCGTTTCGCCCCAGATCGAACCCGGTGACCTGTCGGCCATCAAGGCTGCGGGCTATGTCACGGTGATCGACAACCGTCCGGACGGAGAGATCCCGCCCCACCTGCAAAGCGAGGCCATGCGGCAGGCCGCAGAGGCGCTGGGGCTGACCTTTGTCGCCAATCCGGTGATCGGCGGCGCGATGACGATGGACAACGTGACGGCCCAGGGGGCGGCCATTGCGGCGGCGGCCGGTCCGGTCTTCGCCTATTGCGCCAGCGGCAACCGGTCTTCGGTCGTCTGGGCCCTGGCCAATGCCGGCAAGCGCCCGGTCGACGAGCTTGTCGGCCTGCCCGCGCGTTTCGGCTACCAGCTGGACCATCTGCGCCCGCAGCTGGCAGCCCTGGCCGGGCAGACCCGCTGAGCAGACCCGCTGAGCCCGCGCCCACCGCCATGCTGACGCGCGGCAAAGCGGCGCGACAGTCCTAGCCCGCCGCGCGCAGATCCTGCGGCACCTCTTCCAGGGCCGGGGCAGCGTTCTGTCGAAGGGTTGCAGGGACCGTTGCCAACGGCAGCGGAGCTTGCCTTGCCGCCGGTGCCTCGC
>JBIJDO010000298.1:0-4253 GCA_044344105.1 Tabrizicola sp. | reverse complement strand
TGGGGTCCGAAGTGCTGGAAACGGCGAAGGACGGCGGGCGGGCGTTCCGGTTCCTCGAGGGGCCGATCTTCTGCCAGCTGCTGATGGCCGACGAGATCAACCGCGCCTCGCCGCGGACGCAGTCGGCACTTCTGCAGGCGATGCAGGAGAAAGAGGTCACCATCGCGGGCCAGCACCGCCCGCTGGGCCGTCCGTTCCATGTGCTGGCCACCCAGAACCCGATCGAGCAGGAAGGCACCTATCCCCTGCCCGAGGCGCAGCTCGACCGGTTCCTGGTGCAGGTCGATGTGGAATACCCGACGCGGGCGACCGAACGCGACATCCTGATCGCCACCACGGGGGCGGAGGAGGCCGAGGCGCATCAGGTTTTCACCGCCGAAGAGCTGATCAAGGCGCAAGGTGTGATCCGCCGGATGCCAGTGGGCGACCAGGTGGTGGAGGCGATCCTTGACCTCGTCCGCGCCTGCCGTCCGGGCGAGGCGGAGGGGCGCGATCTGGCGGATTCGCTGTCCTGGGGGCCGGGGCCGCGGGCCGCGCAGGCCCTGATGCTGACGGTCCGGGCGAAAGCGCTGCTGGAGGGGCGGCTTGCGCCGTCGGTCGGCGACGTGGCCGATTTGGCGCAGGCGGTGCTGGTCCACCGGATGGCGCTGTCCTTTGCCGCGCGGGCGCGGGGCGAGACCCTGTCGGGGATCATCACGCGCGTGACGCAGAAGACGCTCCGGCTTGAGGCGGCGGCGTGACCGCAGCCCCCGATCTGCGGACCCCCGACCTTCGCACCCGAGCGGAAGCGCTGGGGCAGACGCTGCCGCCCTTGCTGGCCGAGGCCGAGATGCTGGCCTCGACCGTGATGATGGGCGAGCACGGGCGGAGACGCGCGGGGCTGGGGGATGAGTTCTGGCAGTACCGGGCCGCAGGCGCGGGCGATTCCGCGCGGATGATCGACTGGCGGCGGTCGGCGCGGTCGGATGCGCATTTCGTGCAGCAGCGCGAATGGCAGGCGGCGCAGTCGGTGACGCTCTGGGTCGATCCCGGCAAGTCGATGCGCTTCACCGGGGACAAGGCGCGCGCGCCGAAGGGTGACCGGGCCAGTCTTCTGGGGCTGGCGCTTGCCGTCCTTCTTCTGCGCGGCGGCGAAAGGGTCGGGCTGGCGGGCCTGGCCACCCCGCGCGCGGGCCGGGCACAGCTGTTGCGGCTGGCGGCGCGGCTGTCGGGGGAAGACGCGGGCGACGACTACGGCGCACCGGTGACCGAAGGCATGGTCAGCCACGGGCGTGGGGTGTTCCTGTCGGACTTCCTCGGCGATCTTGCCGGGATCGAAGCGGGCCTTGCGCGGGCGGCGGACCGGGGGGTGAAGGGTGTGCTGATCCAGGTGCTGGACCCGGCGGAGGAAGAGTTTCCCTTCGACGGGCGGACCATCTTTGAATCGATGGGCGGCACGATGCGGCACGAGACGCAGCAGGCGGGCGAGCTTCGCACGCGCTATCTGGCGCGGCTGGCCGAACGCAAGGACCGGCTGTCCGGTCTTGCCCGCGCGGTCGGCTGGAATTTTTCCACCCATCACACCGGCGCACCGGCGCAATCGGCGCTGCTCTGGGCCTATGCAGCGCTTGAGGGCGGGCGCTGATGTTCATGATCGGCCCCATCGGATTTGCGGTGCCCTGGCTTCTGGCCGGGCTGATCGCCCTGCCGATCCTTTGGTTCCTCTTGCGCGCCGTGCCGCCCGCGCCGATCCGGCGGCGGTTTCCGGGCGTGGCTTTGCTCTTGGGTCTGAAGGACGACGACGCCGAGACCGACAAGACGCCCTGGTGGCTTCTTCTTCTGCGGATGCTGGCTGTCGCGGCGGCGATCATCGGCTTTGCCGGGCCGATCCTGAACCCGGATGTGCGGGTGGTGGGATCCGGACCGCTCCTGATCGCGGTGGATGGCAGCTGGGCCGATGCCCGCGACTGGCCGCGGCGAGTGGAAAAGGTCGAGGCGCTGGTCGAGGAGGCCGGGGCCGAAGGGCGGACCGTGGCGCTGGTCCGGCTGACCGATGCGCCCGAGGCGGTGGAGTTCCAGACCGCCGAGGCCTGGGCCGGGCGCGCCGCCGGACTGGAGCCGCAGGCCTTTGCGCCCGCGCTGGCCGGATGGGCGGATGTCTTGCCCGAGGGTCGGTTCGAGACCGTCTGGCTGTCCGACGGTCTGGCGCATCCGGGGCGCGAGGACCTGCTTGCCGCGCTGCAGGACCGGGGCACGGTGCGGGTGATCGAAAGCCCGCGCCCGGTTCTGGGCCTGCATCCGGCGGTGTTCGAGGACGGGCGGATCGTGGTCTCGGCCAGCCGGATGCCGGTCGCAGATGCCGTCAGCGTCGAGGTCATCGCCCGGGGTCCGGACCCTGCCGGGATCGACCGCGAACTGGCGCGGGTCAGCCTGACCTTCCCCTCCGGCGTGGCGCGGGGCGAGGCGGAACTGGACCTGCCGCCGGAACTGCGCAACCGGATCACCCGGTTCGAGCTTGAGGCCGCCCGGACCGCAGGCGCGGTCAGCCTGACCGACGACAGCCTGAAGCGGCGCAAGATCGCGCTGATCGCCGCCGGGCCGGATCAGGAGGCGCTGCAGCTTCTGTCGCCGCTCCATTACCTGCGGCAGGCGCTGGAACCGGTGGCCGAGATCATCGAAGGCAACCTTGCCGATGCGCTTCTGGCCAATCCCGACGTGGTGGTGCTGGCCGACGTGGCGCGGCTGACAGAAGGCGAAACCGACGCGGCGCTGGAATGGCTGGAGAAGGGCGGGCTGCTTCTGCGCTTTGCCGGTCCGCGCCTTGCGGGCAGCGATGTCAGCCGGACCGAGGAAGACCCGCTGATGCCGGTCCGCCTGCGCGAAGGCGGTCGCACGGTCGGCGGCGCGATGAGCTGGGGCGAACCGAAGGCGCTGGCCCCCTTTGCCGAAGGCTCGCCGTTCTTCGGTCTCATCGCCCCGTCGGATGTCGTGGTGCGCGCGCAGGTGCTGGCGCAGCCTGACCCGGACCTGGCCGAACGCACCATTGCCGCCCTGGATGACGGCACCCCCCTCGTCACCCGCAAGGCGGTGGGCGAGGGGCAGGTGGTGCTGGTCCATGTGACGGCGAATGCGGAATGGTCGTCGCTGCCCCTGTCGGGGCTCTTCGTGCAGATGCTGGAACGGCTGGCCGTGTCGACCCGCGCCGCGCGACCCGAGGCGGGCGACCTGGCCGGGCTGACCTGGGTGCCGGAAGTGGCGCTGGATGCCTATGGCCAGGCCAGGGATGCGGGCGAACTTGCGGGCGTTCCGGGTGAGGATCTGGCGGTGGCGCTGACCGACGGTCCGACGCTGGCGATGCCGCCGGGCCTCTATGCGGGGGGCGACCGCCGGGTGGCCCTGAACGTGATCGGTCCCGAGACGGAACTTCTGGCGGCGGACTGGCCGCCCTCGGTGCCCGTCGAAGGGCTGGAGGGCCGCGAGGCGCAGGCGCTGAAGGGGGTGTTCCTGACCGCCGGGATGGCGTTCCTGCTGGCCGACGTGCTGGCCGCGCTGTGGGTTGCCGGGCGCCTGTCGGGCCTGCGGCGTGGCCTTGCGGTGCTGCTGCTGGCTCTGCTGCCGGTGGGCGAGGCGCGGGCACAGGAGACGAGCGCTCCGCCGCCTGACGACAGCCTCGCCCTGCAGGCGACGACGGCGGTGGTGCTGGGCTATGTGATGACCGGCGACGCACGGGTGGACGAGTTGTCGCAAGCGGGGCTTCTCGGCCTCAGCGACAAGCTTTGGCAGCGCACCTCGGTCGAGCCGATGATGCCGATCGGCGTGAATATTGAGACCGACGAACTCGCCTTCTTCCCGTTCCTGTACTGGCCGGTGACGGCGGGTGCGCCGCAGCCCTCGGCCGCGGCCTATGCCAAGCTGAACCAGTATCTGCGCACCGGCGGCATGATCCTGTTCGACACCCGCGATGCGGATGTCGCGGGTTACGGGGGTGCGACGCCGGAAGGCCAGGCCTTGCAGACGCTGGCGGCGGGCCTTGACATCCCGCCGCTGGAACAGATGCCGGCCGACCATGTGCTGACCCGGACCTTCTATCTTCTGCAGGAGTTTCCGGGCCGCTTCCCGCGCGGGGCGATCTGGGTCGAGGCGGCGCCGCTCGCCGAGGATGAGGCCCCCGAGGGGATGCCGTTCCGCAACCTCAACGACGGGGTGACGCCGGTGGTGATCGGCGGCAACGACTGGGCGGCCGCCTGGGCGGTGGATGGGTCGGGCATGCCGAT
>JBIJDO010000450.1:0-2573 GCA_044344105.1 Tabrizicola sp. | reverse complement strand
GCTTCGGGATCAACCTGATCATGTATGTGCTGACCGGCAACTACAAATCCGATCAGGTACATGTGCCGGCGCTTCTGGAAAGGCTGGGACAATGACGGCGTCGGTGGTCTTTGCCCCCTTGGTCGGCTGGCCGGTGCTGGCCGCCCTGGCCGTGGTCGCGGCCCTTCTGGTCGGTCTGGCGCTTTGGCGCGGGCTGGCGGGCTGGTGGCTTCGTGCTTTGGGCCTTGTCGCCTTGCTGGCCGCGCTGGCCAACCCGGCCCTGCAGGAGGAAGAGCGGGCAAACCTGTCCGACATCGTGATCCTGGTCGTGGACGAAAGCGCAAGCCAGGGCCTGGGCGACCGGACGGCAGAGACCGCTGCGGCCGTGGCCGCCGTCGAGGCCGAAGTCGCGGCCCTGCCCAACACCGAATTGCGCATCCGGCGGGTCGGCGACGGGGCCGACGATGCCGGGACCCTAGCGCTGACGGCGCTGGCCGAGGCGCTGGCCGAAGAACCCCGCGCCCGGGTGGCCGGGGCGATCCTGGTGACCGACGGGCGGGTGCATGACCTTGGGCTGGTGCCGAACCTGCCCGCGCCCTTGCAGGTGCTTCTGACCGGGCGCGAGGCCGACTGGGACCGCCGGATCGTGATCCGGAACGCCCCCGCCTTCGCGATCATCGGCGAGGAGTTCAAGCTTGACCTTCGGATCGAGGATGTCGGCGCACCGCCCTCCACTTCGGGCGAGGTGGATGTGACGATCTCGATCGACGCCGAGGAACCGGCGACTTACCGGGTCGCCCTGAACACGGACCTGCAACTGCCAGTGACCCTGCCGCATGGCGGGGCGAATGTGCTGCAGTTCAGCGTGGCCCCGGTCGAAGGGGAGTTGACCGACCGCAACAACGCCGTGGCGCTGCAGATCAACGGGGTGCGCGACCGGCTGCGGGTGCTTCTCGTCTCGGGCGAGCCGCATGCGGGCGAACGGGTCTGGCGCAATCTTCTGAAGTCGGATGCCAGTGTGGACCTGGTGCATTTCACCATCCTGCGCCCGCCGGAGAAGCAGGATGGCGTGCCGGTGGACGAGCTGTCGCTGATCGCCTTTCCGACGCGCGAGCTGTTCGTCGAGAAGATCAAGGAGTTCGACCTGATCATCTTCGACCGCTACCGGATGCGGGGCATCCTGCCGATGTCCTATATCGAGAACGTGGTGAGCTACGTCCGCGAAGGCGGCACGGTGCTGGTCGCGGCGGGGCCGGAATTCGGCGCGGTGGACAGCCTGTATCGCTCGCCCCTGGCCGAAATCCTGCCAGTCGCGCCCACGGCGCAGGTGGTGGAAGAGGGCTTCCGTCCGAAGCTGACCGACCTTGGCCGCCGCCATCCGGTGACCGAGGGTCTGGAAGCCGAAGCCCCGGAAGGCGGCTGGGGTCGCTGGTTCCGGCTGGTCGAGGTCGAACAGACCGCCGGTCAGGTCCTGATGTCCGGCCCCTACGATCTGCCGCTTCTGGTCCTGAACCGGGTCGACCAGGGCCGGGTGGCGGTGCTCGCCTCGGACCAGGCCTGGCTATGGGGCCGGGGCTATGAAGGCGGCGGGCCGCAACTCGAGCTTCTGCGCAGGCTGGCCCACTGGATGCTGAAGGAACCGGACCTGGAAGAGGAAACCCTGACCGCCGAGGTCAAGGGCGAGGCGATGACGATCACCCGCCGGTCGATGCGGGACGAGGCGCCGGGTCCGGTGACGATCACCGGGCCGGACGGGGCCAGGGTGGTGGTCGAGATGCCCGAGGCCAGCCCCGGCAAGTACCAGGCGGACTGGCAGGCCCCGGCGCTGGGGCTTTACCGGCTGGAGCAGGGCGATCTGGTCCGGGTGATCGCGGTCGGCCCGGCCTCGCCGCGCGAGTTCATCGAGACGATCGCCTCCGGGGCTGAGCTTGCGCCCCTGGCCGGGGCAACGCTGGGCGGTGTCACGCGGCTGGAAGACGGGATGCCGGACATCCGGGCGGTGGGTGCAGGCCGTCCGGCGCTTGGGCGTGGCTGGATCGGCGTCACCCCGCGCGAGGCGTACCTGACGACCGATGTGAATGTGGTGGCGGTCCTTCCCGCCTGGGCCTGGCTTCTTCTGGCCGCCGGACTGGCCGTGGCGGCCTGGCTGATCGAAGGCCGCAAGGGTGCGAAAGCGGCCTGACCCTCGCGCGGCGTCCGGTGGGTCCTAGGGTTCCCGCTTCAGGATCACCCGGCGCGAGACGCTGGCAAACTCGCGGCGCAGCAGGATGCCGGTGGCCAGCACGGTCGCGGCAGCAAGGCCCCAGGGCCCCAGAAGCCAGCCCAGTGCCGCAAGGGCGAAATAGATCGACCGCAGACCCCGGTTGAAGCTTTTCGCGGCGGTGATGTTGATCTCGGCCGCCTGGCCCGCGCGATGGAAGGCCAGGGGGTCGTCGGGATCGTTCGGGACGGCGGCCATCAGGATCGAGCAGTAGCCGAACAGCCGGTGCGCCCAGACGAATTTCAAGAGCGCATTGGCCAGGAACCCGATCACCGGCAGCATTTTCACCGCGACCTCCGGCCCGCCGGACAGCGGGAGTTCATCGGTCAGCCGC
>JBIJDO010000176.1:0-5997 GCA_044344105.1 Tabrizicola sp. | reverse complement strand
CTGGCCGGTCTGCCCGCGCTTGCGGGCGGGCGCGGCACCGATGGCGAGCTGCGCATCACCTTTCCGCAGGCCACCTCGACGCTGAACCCCTACCTGTCCAGCGGCACCAAGGATGTCTACGCCGCCAGCATGGTGCTGGAGCCGCTGGCCGGCTTCGACGAGAACGGCGCGGTCTACGCGCGCCTCGTGACCGAGGTGCCGAGCCTGGAGAACGGCGGCATCTCGGCCGATTACATGTCGATCACCTGGAAGATCATTCCGGGGCTGAAATGGTCGGACGGCAGCGCCTTCACCGCCGCCGACGTTGTCTTCACCGGCGACTACTGCCGGGCCAGCGACAGCGGCTGCGCCCAGGCCTTCAAGTTCGACGGGATCGACAAGATAGAGGCGGTGGACGACCTGACGGTGAAGATCACCTTCACCGCGCCCAAGGCCAATCCGTTCAACGCCTTCGTCGGCTCGCAGACGCCGATCCTCCAGAAAGCCCAGTTCGAGGCCTGCATGGGCGCCGCCGCCGCCGCCTGCACCGAACAGAACTTCGCCCCGATCGGCACCGGGCCGTTCCGGGTGACGGGCTTCACCGTCAACGATCTCGTGCAATACGAGGCCAACCCGGAATACCGCGACCCGGCCAAGCCCGAATTCGCCACCGCGATCATCAAGGGCGGCGGCGATTCCATCGCCTCGGCGCGGCAGGTGCTGGAAACCGGCGAGTTCGACTATGCCTGGAACACCCAGATCAACCCCGACCTGCAGGCGCAGATGCTGGCCGCCGGCAAGGGGCAGTTCATCATGGGCTTCGGCACCAACACCGAGCGGCTGGAGCTGAACCTGACCGATCCCTCGCCCGATCTGGCCGAAGGCGAGCGGTCCACCGCCAAGTTCCCCAACCCGCGCCTGTCGGACGTGCGCGTGCGCCGCGCGCTGTCGATGGCGATCGACCGGACCGCGCTGAATGACATCGGCTATGGCGCGGGCGGCTCGCCCAACTGCAACGTGGTGCCGGCCCCGGCCTTCTATGCCTCGGACAACACCGGCTGCCTGACGCAGGACATCGAGGGGGCCAAGGCGCTGCTCGAAGAGGCCGGCTGGGTGGACAGCAACGGCGACGGCGTGCGCGAAAAGGACGGCATGCCGCTGAAGCTGCTGTTCCAGACCACCAACAACCCGGTGCGCCAGGACTTCCAGGCGCTCATCAAGGGCTGGTGGTCCGAGATCGGGGTCGAGACCGAACTGAAGGTGATCGACCCCGGCGTGTTCTTCGGCGGCGACCCCGCCTCGCCCGACACGGCCGAGAAGTTCTATGCCGATGTCGAGATGCACGCCAACAACTTCGACGGCACCGACCCCGAGGCCTATCTGGCGGCGCTGACCACCGACAAGGCGCCGAGGCCCGAGACCAACTGGATCGGCACCAACTACAACCGCTTTGCCAATCCCGACTATGACGCGCTGTCGGTCAAGCTGGCCCAGACCTTCGACATGGACGAGCGCGCCGCGATCGCCAAGCAGATGAACGACATGATCACCAAGGACGGCATGGTGACGCTGCCCCTGATCCTGCGCGGCAACCTGTCGGCGATCTCGAACACGCTGGGCGGGGTCAAGGTCAACGCCTGGGACAGCGAGCTGTGGAACGTGGCCGACTGGTATCGCATGAAGTAAGCGACACGCATCCCGGGGCGGGGGGGGGGGGGGGGGCGCCCCCCCGCCCCCCCCCCGCCGACGCGGCCCCCACGCCGCGCGCCGTTCCCGTCCTTTCCGACTGCCGAAGGCTGCCCCGCCGATGCTGACCTATGCCCTGCGCAGGCTGCTGCTTGCCATCCCGACGCTGCTTCTGATCAGCCTGATCATCTTCCTGATGGTCGATCTCGCGCCCGGCTCGCCGATGTCCGAGATCCCGCGCTCGATCCCGCCCGAGGCGCGCCAGAAGATGATCGAGGCGCTGGGCGCGGACCAGCCGGTCCTCGTGCGCTATCTTCTGTGGCTCAGGCAGTTCTTCCTGATCGAGCCGGCCTATCTGATCGACGGCTGGTTCGGCACCTCGCTTGGCGGCGATGCGCAGCGCATCCTCTCGTGGCAGAGCCGGGCCCCGGTCTTCGACGTGATCGGCCAGCGGCTGGGCCAGACCATGACGGTGATCGGTGCGGGCTATGTGATCGCGGTGCTGATCGCGCTGCCGATCGGCGTCTATTCCGCCTACCGGCATTATTCCTGGTTCGACCAGATCGGCACCTTCATCGCGATGATCGGCTATTCGGTCCCGACCTTCTTCACCGGCGTCCTGCTGATCGTGATCTTCGCGGTCAACCTCGGCTGGTTCCCGTCCTACTATGACACCTCGCTGCGTGTGACCGATTTCGCCACGTTCAAGCGGCAGGTCTGGCAGATGGCGCTGCCGGTGACGGTGCTGGCACTTTTCCACGCCGCCGAGATCAGCCGCTACACCCGGTCGTCGATGCTGGACAACCTCGGGCAGGATTATGTGCGCACCGCCCGCGCCAAGGGGCTCTTGGAGCCGCAGGTGGTGCTGAAGCACGCGCTGCGCAATTCGCTGATCCCGGTGGTCACGGTGCTGGCCTTGGGGATGCCATCGATCTTCGGCGGCTCGATCATCGTCGAGCAGGTGTTCAAGGTGAACGGCATCGGTGCGGCGCTGATCGGCGCCATCGTCGCCAATGACCTGCCGATGGTGCAGACCCTGACCTTCATCTTCGCCGTGCTGATCGTGTTCTTCAACCTGGTCGCCGACCTCCTTTACGGCATGCTGGATCCGAGGATCCGCTATGAGTGAGCCTGTGGGCAAGACTGTGGGCAAGACTGTGGGCAAGACTGTGGGCAAGCCGGTGAGCGAGACGGGCCACGGCCTGTTCAGCGACCGTCCGCGCAGCCCCTGGGCCGATGTGCTGCGCCAATTCCGCAGCCATGGCGGCGCGGTAGCGGGCGTGGTGATCCTGGGGCTTCTGGTGCTGGCCGTGCTGGTCGGCCCCTTCCTCTGGCGGCTCGACCCGGCCTTCATCGAACCAAAGGCGACCGACATGTTCAAGATGCGCAACCTTGCGCCCAGCCTTGCCCATCCCTTCGGCACCGACCAGCTTGGCCGCGACCAGCTGGCCCGGATGCTGGCGGGCGGCCGGGTGTCGCTGGCCGTCGGCTTCGTGGCGATGCTGATCTCGCTTTTCATTGGCACCACGGTCGGGGTGCTGGCGGGCTATGTCCGCTGGCTGGACGGGCCGCTGATGCGGCTGACCGACCTGTTCCTGGCGCTGCCGCTTTTGCCGCTTCTCCTGGTCATGGTGATGCTGTTCCGCGATGCGCTGGCCAGCGTGCTCGGCCCCGAGGCGGGGGCATTCCTCCTCATCGTCGGCGCGATCGGGCTGACCTCGTGGATGCAGGCCGCCCGGATCGTGCGCGGCGACGTGCTGGCGCTGAAGGAGCGCGAGTTCGTCCTGGCCGCGCGGTCGATCGGCACGCCGCCATATCTGATCGTGCTGCACCATATCCTGCCCAACGTGATCTCGCCGATCATGGTCGCGGCGACGCTGGGCTTTGCCTCGGCGATCATCACCGAAAGCGCGCTCTCGTTCCTTGGCCTCGGCTTTCCGCCCGATTTCCCGACCTGGGGACGGCTTCTGTTCGAGGGCGTCGAATACATGCAGGCCGATCCGAACCGGGTGCTGTTTCCCGGCGTCGCGATCTCGCTGACCGTGCTCAGCATCAACTACATCGGCGACGGGCTGCGCGACGCGCTCGACCCGCGCCTGCGGCGGAGGTGAGGATGGCGCGGACGGACCTGCGCGGCATCCCGGCGGGCATCCGGTCACGGACCTGTGATGCCTGCACGGGCGGACGGACGCACATCGTCCTGTCTTATGGCCGAAGAATGCCGGAGACTGGTGGCAACAACATCGCGCGAAGTGCGCGGGACAACAGGGGGAACTGATGGACAGACTTGCAAACGGACTGGCCTTCCGCCGCATCGGGCGGCGCGACTGCCTGGCGGCGGTGATCGTCGCGGCGACGGCTCTGGCGGGGGTGCCCGCCCTTGCCTCGGAACTGCCGATGGAACCCGCGACCAAGCCCGAGCGGCTGGTGGTGCGGACCTGGGGCGGACCCTGGCGCACGACCTATGCCGACAGCGTCGCGGCCAGCTTCACCGCCAAGACCGGCATTCCGGTGGAATTCGACGTGACCGACTTCAACGAGGTCCAGGTCAAGATCGCGCAAAGCGTCGGCGCCGGAACCCGCCCGCCGGTCGATGTGGTCCTGACCATCGAATCGATGGCCTATGCCGCGCAGGTCCAGGGCCTCTCGGCCCCCTTCGACACGGCCTTCATCGCCGCGAAGGATGAACTCGGCCCCCTCGCGCTGCCCGAAGGCGCCACGAACTACGTGAACGTCGCGGCCTATTCGCAGCCCGTGGTCTATGACCCGAAGCAGGTCACGCTGCCCGACAGCATCTCGTGGAACGACCTGTTCGATCCGAAATACGAGGGCAAGCTGTTCGTCACCAACACTTTCCCCTCGCTCCTCTTCCCGCTGGCCAAGTCGATGGGGCTTGACCCCGCCAAGGACGACCTGACGCCGGTGTTCGACAAGATTGCCGGGCTCAAGGCCAACATCGGTGCCGCGGGCGACGAGGAGGAGTTCATCGCTGGGATCGGTGCGGGCGAGGTCAGCCTTGGCATCACGCTGGTCGGCACCGCGATGGAGGTCGAGGGGCTGAAATGGGTGGTCCCGACCGAAGGCGCGGTGGTGTCCACCGAATCGATCTATGTCGCGGCCGGCCTGCCCGAGGATGTGAACTACTGGGCGCAGATGTTCGTCGCCGAGGCGCTGACCGCCGAGAACCAGAGCAAGATCGCCGCCGGGATCGCCGAAACCCCGGTCAACCTCAAGGCGACGGTGCCCGACTTCATGCAGGGCGACGCCGCCTTCCCGGTGACGCCCGAGGAAATCGCCGAATACGGCATCGTCGTGCCGGTCGATATCGAGGCGCGCAACCGCGACCGCTGGCAGGCCGCCTACAGCGCCGCGATCCAGCGCTGAGCCCGGGCCCATGTCCGCCCATCCGGTGCCGGCGTCGGACGCCGCCGGCCAGCCTGCGATCGTCAGGCTGGCCGGGGTGGTCAAGTCCTACGGGTCGCACAACGCCATCGACCATGTCGATCTTGAGATCCGCCCGCGCGAACTGTTCACCCTGCTCGGTCCCTCGGGGTCGGGAAAAAGCACGATCCTGCGCGCCATCGCCGGACTGACCGGCATCGACGGCGGCACGCTGACCATCGAGGGGCGCGACGTCCGCGACGTGCCCACGCACCAGCGCAACATCGGCATGGTATTCCAGTCGCTGGCGCTGTTTCCGCACATGAGCGTGTTCGACAACATCGCCTTTCCCCTGCGGATGCGGCGCGAGCCGCAGGACGGCATCGGCCGCCGCGTCGCGCAAGCGCTGGACATCGTGCGCCTGCCGAACATCGCCGAGCGGCGCGTGCACGAGCTGTCGGGGGGCCAGCAGCAGCGCGTGGCGCTGGCCCGGGCGCTGGTCTACAACCCGCGCCTCCTCCTGCTGGACGAGCCGCTCGGCGCGCTTGACAAGCGGCTGCGCGAGGAGATGCAGCTGGAAATCGTGCGCCTGCACCGCGAGATCGACGTGACCATCATCAACGTCACCCACGACCAGGTCGAGGCGATGATCCTCAGCGACCGGGTCGGCGTGATGAACGACGGCAAGCTGATGCAGGTCGGCAGCGGCGAGACGCTCTACCGCCGCCCCGCGAGCCGCTTCGTCGCCGATTTCCTCGGCCGGGCGAATGTGATCGACGGCGTGCTGACCGGCGGTCCCGACGGTCCGGCGGTCGTAACCCCCGGCGGCGCGCGGATCGCCGTCACCCCCGAACGCACGGTTGCCGAGGGCCGCGCCGCCACCGCGATCCTGCGGGCCGAGGACATCGGGATGGCAACGGCGCCCGCCGGTCCCGCCAGCCTTGCGGGCGA
>JBIJDO010000261.1:0-4749 GCA_044344105.1 Tabrizicola sp. | reverse complement strand
CGCGACGACGAAGAGTTCCAGGTCCTTGAGTTTCATCGGTCGCGCACCTTGGTTGCGGTCGGACCGGGGGTTTCACACCCCCGGACCCACGTGGGATACTTCCAGACATGAAATGTACAAGCGAAGGGAGTGCCTGGGTAAGCGGAAAGCGACCCAAACTGGCGGAAATGCAGATGCGCCGTGTCAGGCCGTCGCGAAGCGGTCAAGCGCCATGGCGAAGGTCGCCGGATCGACATTGCCGCCGGTGGCGACGGCGATGACGGTGTCGGGGAGGTCATCCGCGAAGAGCGCGGCGGCGAGCGCCACGGCACCGCCGGGTTCCAGAACGATGCGCAGATGGGTGAAGGCCAGCGCCATGGCCTGCAGGGCCTGGTCGTCGGTCACGACGGCTCCGGGACCGGCCAGGTGCTGCAGGATCGGCAGGGTCAGATCGCCAGGCGCGGGGGTCAGGATCGCGTCGCAGATCGAGCCCGTGCCGGCGGCGTTGCGCTGGCGCTGACCGGTCGCAAGCGAGCGGGCCATGTCGTCGAAGCCCTGCGGCTCCACCGTGCGGACCTGAAGGCCGGGGGCGCGGGCGGCCAGGGCAAGGGCCACGCCCGACGAAAGCCCGCCCCCGCCGCAGCACACGAAGACCGGGGCGCTGGTGATCCCTGCTTCAGCTGCCTGTTCGGCCAGTTCAAGCCCGACCGTCCCCTGCCCGGCGATGACCTGCGCGTCGTCGTAGGGCCGGATCAGGGTCAGGCCGCGGTCGGCGGCGATCCGGGCCCCCAGCGCTTCGCGGTCCTCGGTCCTGCGGTCGTAGAGGACGACCTCGGCCCGGTAGGCGCGGGTGTTGGCGATCTTCACCTCTGGCGCGTCCGACGGCATCAGGATGACGCAAGGCGCGTCGTGGCGGGCGGCGGCATGGGCCACGCCTTGCGCATGATTGCCGGAGGAGAACGCGATGACACCGCGCGCGCGGGCCTCGGGCGTCAGGGCCGAGACGGCCGCCCAGCCGCCGCGTGCCTTGAAGCTGCCGGTGACCTGCAGGCATTCGGCCTTGACGAAGACGCGCCGTCCGGCCGCCTTGTCCAGAAGCGGGGCGTTCAGGAGCGGGGTGCGGCGGACATGGCCGGCAAGGCGTTGCGCGGCGGCTTCGATGGGGGCGATGTCGGTCATGCGAGGCCCTGAAGGAAAGTGCGGATCAGGGCCAGCGCTTCAGGCTCATCCAGAAACGGGATATGCGCGCGGCCCGGAACTTCGGCGAAGGCCATGTCGGGGCGGCGGGTTTGCATTTCGGCCACCGTCGAACGGGTCAGAAGGTCCGAGTTCGCGCCCCGGATCAGCGCCAGGGGCAGCCCGGACAGCGCGTCGAAGAGCGGCCAGAGATCGACGGGCGGTGCGTTGAGGCTTTTCAGGAAAGCCTCGCGCAGGGCCGGGTCATAGGGAAGGCGGAGGCCCTCCGGTGTCTCCACCGACAGGCGCCGCGCCTCGTCCAGCCAGCGGGTCATCGGTACGCCTTCGAAGCCGGGGCTGCGCGACAGACGTTCCGCATAATCCGAATGGCTGCGCCCGGCGGGGTTGCGGCCGACGTAGTCGGCGATCCGGACAAGGCCGTCGCGGTTGATTTCCGGGCCGATATCGTTGAGGCAAAGGCCGAGGACCCGGTCGCGCGCCACGGCCCCGAGGAGCATGCCGATCAGCCCGCCGCGTGAGGTGCCAAGGATTGCGGCCTTGCCGACGCCCAGGTGGTCCAAGAGCCCAAGTGCGTCGCGGCTTTCCTGTTCGACCGTATAGCTTGCGGCCCCGGTGCGGTCGCTGGCCCCCCGCCCGCGATAATCCATCCGGATCAGGCGCAGGGGCGGCAGATGCGGGGCGAGGTCGTCGAAGTCGGCCATGGTCCGGGTCAGGCCCGCAAGGCAGAGGAGCGGCAGGCCCGCCCCCTCATCCCGGTAGGCGATGCGCGCGCCGTCTTCGGCGGGGAAATGCTGGATGTCGGTCATGGCCCGCACCGTGCCACGCGGGCCGGGCCGGGGAAAGGGGGCGCAGGCGCTTGGTCGCGGGCACGGGCGCTTGTGGGCAGGCCCCTGGCAGACTAAACCCTGTCCCGATCTGAAGGGGACCAAGCGGCATGTCGGACAGTTCGGGGGCGGAAGATCGGCCGAAGTCAAGGCGCGTGGGGGCGCTGCGCGGGCTGGTGCCGTTCCTCTGGCCCTATCGCGGACTTGCCGGGCTGGCGCTTCTGGCGCTGGTCCTGACCGCCGGGGTCAGCCTTATCCTGCCCCTGGCCGTGCGCCGCGTGGTGGACGGGTTCAACACCGCCAATGCCACGCTTCTGGACCAGTACTTCGTTGCGGCACTGGTCATCGCCGCCCTTCTCGCCGTCGGCACCGGCCTGCGCTACTATTTCGTCACGCGGCTGGGCGAGCGGGTGGTGGCCGACATCCGCCGCGCGCTCTTTGACCGGGTCATGGGCATGTCGCCCGCCTTCTTCGAGCGCATCCTGACCGGCGAGGTCCTGAGCCGGATCACCACCGACACGACGCTGATCCTGTCGGTCATCGGGTCTTCCGTCTCGGTCGCGCTGCGCAACGTGCTGATTCTGCTGGGCGGTCTGGTGCTTCTGTTCCTGACCTCGGCCAAGCTGACCGGGCTGGTCCTGTTGATCGTTCCGGCGGTGATCGTGCCGATCGTGGTCCTCGGGCGGCGCTTGCGGGTGCTGTCGCGGGAAAACCAGGACTGGATCGCGGCCTCGTCTGGGTCGGCGTCCGAAGCGCTCTTGTCGGTGCAGACGGTGCAGGCCTTTACCCATGAGGCGGCCACGCGGGGCCAGTTCGCCGAGGTGACGGAGAAGAGCTTCGCCTCGGCCAAGACCCGGATCATGACCCGGGCGGTGATGACGGTGATCGTGATCTTCCTGACCTTTGCCGGGATCGTCGGGGTCCTCTGGGTCGGCGCGCGCGATGTCCGCGAGGGTGCGATGTCGGTCGGTGCGCTGATCCAGTTCGTGATCTATGCGGTGATGGTGTCCGGCGCGGTGGGGGCCTTGTCGGAGATCTGGGGCGAGATGCAGCGGGCCGCCGGGGCGACCGAGCGGCTGGTCGAGCTTCTGGGAACCGAGGATTCGGTGCGGGACCCGCTGCGTCCTGCCACCCTGCCCCGGCCGGTGCAGGGCGAGATCGCCTTTGAAGACGTGACCTTCCGCTACCCGGCCCGTCCCGAAGTCTCGGCGCTGAACGGGGTCAGCCTGACGGTCCGGCCCGGCGAGACGGTGGCCCTCGTCGGGCCGTCGGGTGCCGGAAAGACCACGATCCTGCAGCTTCTGATGCGGTTCTATGACCCGCAGGGCGGGCGGATCACGCTGGACGGGCTGGCGCTGACCGACCTTGCCCGCGCCGATTTCCGCCAGGCCATCGCGCTGGTGCCGCAGGACCCGGTGATCTTTGCCACCTCGGCGCGCGAGAACATCCGGTTCGGACGCCTCGATGCGACGGATGCCGAGGTGGAGGCGGCGGCGAAGGCGGCGGCGGCGCATGATTTCCTGACCGCCCTGCCGCAAGGTTATGACAGCTATCTTGGCGAGCGGGGCGTCATGCTGTCGGGCGGGCAGAAGCAGCGGGTGGCGATTGCCCGCGCGATCCTGCGCGATGCGCCGATCCTGCTTCTGGACGAGGCGACCAGCGCGCTTGACGCCGAAAGCGAGCGTGCGGTTCAGGCGGCGGTGGAAACGCTGGCCAAAGGCCGGACGACGCTGGTCGTCGCACATCGCCTTGCGACAGTGAAGCGCGCCGACCGGATCGTGGTCTTCGATCAGGGCCGGATCGTGGCGCAGGGCACGCATGACGCGCTGGTGGCCGAAGGCGGGCTTTACGCGCGGCTGGCGCGGCTGCAGTTCACCGACGGCACCGACTGACGCAGCGTTCCGGCCTATCGGGCAAGGACAAACCGGCTTCACAAACACGCATCGCGCCCCCATGTTCAGGGACAGCCTGCGGTTCAACAGCGGGCACCGATCTGGGAGGATCCGATGCCCACATTCGCCACTGCCGCGGACCTGCGCGCCATCGAGGCCGAAGCTCCCTGGGCCGACCGGGGTCAGGCCCGGTCGATGTACGAGTACCTGACCCGCGCGAAAACCGCCCACGGGGCGCGGCCCGCGATCAGCTATCAGCTTCTGTCCGGTCCCGAGACGAAGAAGGTCACCCTGACCTGGGCCGAACTGCACGCGCAGGTGACGCAGGCGGCGAACCTGTTCCGCAGCCTTGGCGTGGGCGAGAAGGAGGTCGTCGCCTTCGTCCTGCCGAATGCGATGGAGACCGCCGTGACGCTTCTGGGCGGGGCCGTCGCGGGGATCGTCAATCCGATCAACCCGCTTCTGGAGCCCGAAAAGATCAGCGCGATCCTGCGCGAGACGGGGGCAAGGGTCGTGGTGACGCTGAAGCCGTTCCCGAAGACCGACCTCGCGCAGAAGGTGGCCGAAGCGGTCAAATACGCGCCGAACGTGAAGACCGTGCTGGAAGTGGACCTCGTCGGCTATCTGTCGGGGCTAAAGAAGGTCATCGTTCCGCTGATCCGGCCGAAGAACCCGGTGAGCCACACCGCCACGGTCAAGGATTTCCGGGCCGAGATGGCGCGGATGCCCGCCGACAGGCTGACCTTCACCGACCGCCTTGACGACCGCGTGGCCGCCTATTTCCACACCGGCGGGACCACCGGCATGCCCAAGGTCGCGCAGCACAAGGTTTCGGGCATGATCTACAACGGCTGGCT
>JBIJDO010000139.1:0-6889 GCA_044344105.1 Tabrizicola sp. | reverse complement strand
GGCCGCCAGAGCGAGAACCGGGTCGTTGTCGAATTCCTGCAACAGCCAGTCCAGATAGGCGACCCCACCTTCGATGTTCTGCACAGGGTCGGTGGAATCCTTGACCCCGAACCGCTCGGCCGTCGACGGGATCAGTTGCATCAGCCCGACCGCCCCGGCCGAACTGACGGCATCGGTCTTGCCGGCACTTTCGATGCCGATCACCGCCAGCACCAGCGCGGGCGACACCCTTGTGTCCAGCGTCGCGCGCAGGATGTCGCGGCCATAGTCCTCGGCCATGTCCTGCATGTGCTGCATGCGCGGCGCACCGACAACTGTCCCCCCCGGCCCCTGGGACAGGGTCGCGAGCGCAAGGTCGAACCGGTCGGCCGCCGCACCGATGCCTGCGGGCACGGTATCCCAGTACCAGGCATAGGACGACGCCGGGGCAGGCCCGGGTTCTGCGGTGTCCGTGTCCTTTGCCTTCGGCTCTTCCGGGCTGCGGTCAGGCCTCGGGTCGACCTTCGGCAGCGCCGCAAGGTAGCGGGCCTGTTCCTCAGGGTCGATCTGCACCGTGATGCGCTTGCCCGGCAGACTTTCGCCGACCTTCACGCGCTTGAAACTGAACTCTTGGGCCAGAACGCTGACCGGTTGCGCGGCGAGAAGAATCGCCGCGATCCATTTCTGTGCTGTCCGCATGGGTTTGGCCTGCTCGCCTTGTTCTTTTGCCGAAGACTCGCAGCTTGGACCGTCCCAGACCAGAACTTTTGCCGGTCAATCATGGCAATTCCGCCAGATTCGACCGAAAAACCACGCCCTACCATGGCAAAGTGAACAGAAACCTAAGTTTTTTTCTCCTATCTGTCAGTATGTTACGATTTTTCTCGGCATTTTTCCGCCCCGGCGCAAATTCTGCGGAAACCGTCCAAACTGCTGCCACGATTGGGGGGCTATATGCATCCATACCGAACGGACAAGGCAGAGAGACAGGCCGGACCGCAGCGGTTGGACAAGACCGTAACCTTAGAAAGGGACAAGACGATGACCAAGTTCTCCGCCTTCCTGAAAGACGAAACCGGTGCTGTGACCGTTGACTGGGTGGTTCTGACCGCCGCCGTCGTCGGCCTGGGCCTCCTGATCTTCACGCTGATCCGTCCGGCCGTTTCGGACCTCGCCCAGGGCATCGCGACCGAAATGTCCGACGCTCAGGCTTGCATGGACGGCACGGGCGCTTGCCCGGGCGACTGATCTGATCGCCTGACGACTACGGCAGGGCCGCGCTTCGCCGAAGCGCGGCCCTTGCCTTTTGTTCCTTGGCCCGGGACGGGGCATCCTGATCCTTGGCACAACCTGCAACGGTCCGGCGCAACCAGCAATTGCCAGACCCTTGCTATAGTTTCGCCGCATTCCGCCGACACAGTCCCGTGAAGCGAAATCGGTGGCACCCGGAGGGCACGAATGCGGACACTGACCAGGTTCCTGAAGGACGAAGACGGTGCCGTAACCGTCGACTGGGTGGTGCTGACCGCCAGCGTCGTGGTCCTTGCGATGCTGATCACGTACTTCCTGCGCGAACCGATCTTCAACATGCTGACCTTCATCGCGGAAGAGGTTATGGTTGCCGAGACTTTCTTCGACGTGTGATCCCCGGTCGACACAGACCAACGGAACGTACTGGGTCCGGTTCCGCATCGAACCGCCCAGAGGCAGAGGTAGGAAATGAGAGCAGTATTCGGACTTGTGCTGATCGTCGGCATGGCGCTGGCCGGGATGGCGGTCTACATGATCCAGGGCTACATGGCCGACCTGGAAGGCGCGTTGCAGCGGGAAAAGGCCTTCAACTCGAAAGCCGGCAAGCTGGTCGAGGTCTATGTCTTCAAGAAAGCCAAGGCCTACGGCGATCCCCTGGAAGAAGGCGATGTCGAGCTGATCTACTGGCCGGAAAAAGCGCTGCCGAAGACGATCTTCAAGGAAAAGGAAGTGCTGTTCCCCGAAGGTGCGCCGGGGCCCCGCTATGTCCTGCGCTCGGTCGAGGCATTCGAGCCGGTTCTGGAAACCCGGATCACCGCCCCGGGTGAGCTTGCCAGCCTGGCCTCCAAGCTGACCGGGGGCATGCGGGCCTTCGCCATCCGGGTCGGCGCCTCGTCGGGCGTGTCGGCCTTTGTGAAGCCCGATGATTTCATCGACATCTACTGGACCGGCACGCCTTCCGGCTCGGACACCGAAGTCACGCGGCTGATCGAAAGCGCCATCACCGTCATCGCGGTCGACAGCGCGTTCAACGAAGGACAGATCGACGACGGGTCGGTCGCCAAGGCCGTGACGGTGGCAGCCACGCCCGAACAGGTCGCCCGTCTGACCCAGGCGCAGGCCTCGGGGAAACTGTCGCTCTCGCTGGTCAGCGACGCGACCCAGGTGGTCGAAGGCAAGGTCGAAGTCGACACCAATACCATGCTCGGCATCGAGGAAGAGAAGGTCGAAGTCGTCGAGGCCCCGAAGGTCTGCACGATCAGGTCCAACAAGGGCGGCGTGGTGGAGGAAAAGGTAATCCCCTGCAAAGAGTGACGAATATTCCCGTCTGACGTGCAAGGCGCGGCCACATCATCTGGGGCCGCGCCTTTCGATTTCTGCAAGCCATTGCGACCTGTTGCAGTTTGTCCACATCAAGGAATCCCTACAAATCCTTGATTCTTGCAAATAAACCCCGCTTGGTTCATTCTGCTTTCGACAAGGGCGATCAAGACCCATCAGAGGCGTGGTCGAAAGGGCAGATCACATGAACATGAAACGACTCCTGGTAGCAGGTTATCTTGGTGCGATTCTCGCATCCACGGCGATGACGCCGGTTTCGGCCGAGGTGCTGCGTGTGATGCAGGGCCAGGCCTCCGAATCTCTCAACGTTCCGATGAACCGGGCCGTTGTGGTCGAAAGCGACGTTCCGTTCGCGGAACTCTCGATCGCCAACCCCGGCATCGCCGATATCTCGACGCTGTCGGACAGATCCATCTATGTGCTTGGCAAGGCGCCCGGACGGACAACGCTCACGCTGTTGTCGCCGGAAGGGCAGCTGATCTCGAACGTTGACGTGAACGTCACGCCCGACATCGCCGAGTTCAAGGAACGCCTGCAGCAGATCCTGCCCGGCGAAAGCATCGAGGTGCGCCCCGCGAACGACGGCATCGTGCTGTCGGGCCAGGTCTCCTCGACCGCAAAGCTGGACCGGGCGCTGGATCTTGCGAACCGCTACGCACCGGACCGGGTGTCGAACCTGATGGTCGTGGGCGGCATCCAGCAGGTGATGCTGAAAGTCCGCTTTGCCGAAATGAACCGGTCGGTCAGCAAGCAGTTCGGAACCTCGCTGGCTTTCGCGGACGGCGGGCAGGTTGCAGGGGAAACCGGGACCTTCCTGTCCGGCACCAACGGCCTGACGGGTCCGATCACGCTTCCGGCAGATGCCAGGGGCGGCCTTCGGGTCGGCGGGTCCATCGGTGGACTTGAGTTTGCGGTGCTGCTCGAAGCCCTTGAATCCAAAGGCATGGTCCGCACGCTGGCCGAACCGAACCTGACGGCACTTTCCGGTCAGGAAGCCAAGTTCCTGGCGGGCGGCGAGTTTCCGGTTCCCGGCGCCTCGGACGGCGGCGGGATCACGATCACCTACCGTCCCTTCGGCGTCGAGCTGAACTTCATCCCGGTCGTGGTCGACCAGGACATCATCAACCTGACGATCAACGCGGCCGTCTCGTCGCTTGATACGGCCAACGGCTATGATCCGGGCGGCGACGCCGAAGTCATTCCGGCCTTCAAGAAGCGGCAGACCTCGACCACGGTGGAAATGCGCGACGGCGAAAGTTTTGCCATCGCCGGCCTTCTGCAGGACGATTTCCGTGACGCGGCCTCGCAACTGCCGTGGATCGGCGACCTGCCCATCCTCGGCACCCTGTTCCGCAGCGCGGATTTCCAGCGTTCGCAGACCGAACTGGTCATCATCGTGACGCCGAATCTGGTCACTCCGGTGGCGGGCGAGGCGCTGGCACTGCCGACCGACCGGGTCCGCATCCCGACCGAACGCGATCTCTTCCTCTTCGGCGAGGTTGCGCGCGGTCCGAAAAGCGGTGCCGCCGGCGAAGTGGCCCGGCAGGACTTCTCGTCGTCCTACGGCTATGTGATGGAGTAAGGAGATGACCGGTATGCTTCCCAAGCTGCTTGCAGCCTCTGCCCTCCTCGCGCTGACCGCCTGCGGCGAATCTTCGGTGAGCTGGGACCGCGAACTCGGTTCCGATGTCGACAAGGGCCAGTTCGGCAACGCGACGATGAACAACGTGCTCCTGCAGACCGGAGAGTTGGAATACACCGTCGCCCTGGCTGAACGCTTTGCCGCCGAAGTGCCGGACACGATCAACTTCGCCTTCAACAGCACAGAACTGTCGGTCGAGGCCCAGGACATCCTTCGCAAACAGGCGAACTTCATCCGCCAGTTCCCGGAAGTGCGGTTCCGCGTCTTCGGTCACACCGACAAGGTCGGCTCGAACGGCTACAACCAGCGGCTCGGCCTGCGCCGGGCCCAGGCGGCGGTGGCCTATCTCACGTCGCTCGGCATCAGCCGGTCGCGGCTTGAGGCGGTGGTGTCCTATGGCGAAACCCGCCCGCTGATCGCCACGAACGAGGCCGAAGTGCGCAACCGCCGCACGGTGACCGAGGTGTCGGGCTTCGTGAAGAGCCATCCTTTGGTTCTGAACGGCAAATACGCCGAGGTGATCTGGCGCGAGTATGTCAACAGCGCCACGATAACCAACGAAGGCTCGGCCGCGGACGCTGCCGCATCCGAATAAGGTGCTGATTGCCTGAAGACAGGAGGCCGGGCCTTGTGCCCGGCCTCTTCGTTTCCAGATTGCGGGATAATCCCAGAAACAAGCATTTTTAGCCCAATTATCGCCACCATTCTTGACCAAGGTCCGACGGGTAAGCCAAGCTCGGGGGCCAGGTCCCGGCAGGGTTCAGATGGTTGAACTGCCAGGGCAAGCCTTTGGAATACATGCGATAAACGGCCTCCGGCTGAAAGGGATGTGACTTCAGATGACCAGCAAGCCCAGTGTGAACAGCGATCCGGCGCCGATCCTCGCCTGCACCATTTCGCGCGATGTCCAGCGATTCGATCTCCTGATCGACGACATGGAACAGGAACTGGGCGAAGCCTGGGGCGACCTCAACTTCGAGGATGCGCTGGTGTTCCTGAAGCAGCCGGACAGCACCGGCATGCAATTCGTCGCCATCGCCGTCGACAGCGAGGATGAAAGCGAGCTGTCGAAGATGAACGACGTGATCAAGGCGGCGAAAGCCAAGCGGATCAAGGTCCTTCTGATCGCCAACCAGGTCAGCCCCTCGGTCCTGCACCAGATGCTGAAGCTTGGGGCCGATGACTTCGTCCCCTATCCCCTGCCCGAAGGCGCCTTGCACGACGCGATCGAGCGTCTGCGCAAACCGGCCCCGGTCATGCCTGAAGGCTATGACCCGGAAACCGGCACCTTCAACCCGGTCTTCAAGCCCAGGGGCGACCGCAACGGCGTGATCCTGCCGGTCCACGGCATGGCGGGGGGCGTCGGCAGCACGACTTTTGCCGCCAACCTGGCCTGGGAATTGTGCTGCATCCCGGACTCCGAAGGCACCCGCGTCTGCATCATCGACTTCGACTTCCAGTTCGGCTCGGTGGCGACCTATCTCGACCTGCCCCGAAAGGAAGCCGTGCTGGAGATTCTGACCGACACCGCCTCGATCGACGCGGATTCGTTCATGAAATCGATGCTGACCTTCAACGACAAGCTGCATGTCTTCACCGCACCGGCCGACATGCTGCCGCTGGAAATGATCTCGCCCGAGGACGTCGGCCGGATCCTTGACACGGCACAGGCGAACTTCGACTTCGTGATCGTCGACATGCCGAAAACCGTCGTGGCCTGGACCGAGGCCGTGCTGACGCGCTCCCATGTCTATTTTGCGCTGCTGGAACTGGATCTCAGGTCGGCGCAGAACATCCTTCGCTTCATCCGGGCGCTCAAGGCCGAGGCGCTGCCGCACGAAAAGGTGCGCTATGCCCTGAACCGCGCGCCCAAGTTCACCGACCTCAGCGCCAAGGCCCGCGTCAAGCGCATGGCCGAAAGTCTCGACATCGACATCGAAGTGCAGATGCCGGACGGCGGGGAACAGGTGACCCAGGCCAACGACCACGGCCTGCCTATCGCCGAAAGCGCCGGGAAGAACCCGCTGCGCAAGGAATTGCAGAAACTGGCAAAGTCTCTCTACGACCTCAACAAATCCACCGAAGTCGCAAGAGCCTGATTTAAGGGGAAATTCAAGTGTTCAGCCGCTTCAAGAAAGATACGCCCCCCGGTCGTCCGACCCCGGGCGCTACCGCCCCGGCCACCGCGCCGGTGGAGAAGTCTACCGGCTTTGCGCCACGTGCGGCGGCCACACCCGCAATGCAGCAGCGTGCCGCAGCCGAGGCCGTCGCCGCAGACAAGGAAAAGAAGCGCAAGGAACGATTGACCGAACTCAAGGTCGAGATTCACAAGCGGCTTCTGGAAGACCTGAACCTTTCGGCGATCGAGTCGGCCACCGAACAGAACCTGCGCTCGGAAATCGCCTCGCTGACGACCGAGGCGCTGGACGACATGTCGGTCGCGCTGAACAAGGAAGACCGGATCGCCCTGACGCAAGAGCTTTATGACGAGGTCATGGGTCTTGGCCCGCTCGAACCGCTCCTGAAGGACGAGACGATCAACGACATCCTGGTCAACGGGCCGAAGCGCATCTTCATCGAACGCGCGGGCAAGCTGGAACTTTCTGACGTGACCTTCCGCGACGAACGCCATCTTCTGCGCATCATCGACAAGATCGTGTCCGCCGTGGGCCGCCG
>JBIJDO010000138.1:0-6943 GCA_044344105.1 Tabrizicola sp. | reverse complement strand
GGTCGAGCTTCTCAGGCGCCGGTCGGACCGCTTGCGCGGGGTGACCGGGCGTTAGGGCAGGACCTGAAGCCAGCCCCAGATCGTGACCACCGAAAGGGCGGTCGCCACCAGGACCGCCGAGGCGTTGACCCGCTTGGCCACGCCGTAGAGGTTGGCGAACATGTAAGCGTTGACCCCCGGTGCCATCGCCGCGGTCACGACAGCCGAGCGCAGGCCGTCGCGGTCAAGGTCAAAGACGAAATGCCCCAGCGCCCAGGTCAGGGCGGGGTGCAGGACAAGTGCGCAGGCGCAGATCATCGCGATTGTCAGCCGGTTGCCTTCGGTGCGATAGCGCACGAGCACACCGCCAAGCCCGAAAAGCGCCGTCGGAATGGCGGTGGTCGCGATCATGTCGACCGCCGCCGCGATGGGGGCGTAGACGCCGAAGCCGGCAAGGTTGACGGCAAAGCCAAACGCGATCCCGATGACGAGCGGCTGGGTCCCGATGGCCCGCCCGATCTTGAGGCCAAGCGCCCCCGGCGACAGGCTTGCACCCCGCGCGCGGGCCCATTCCATCATCGCGATGCCGAAGCCGTAGAACAGCGGCGCATGGATCGAGATGATCGCGTAGTTGCCGGTCAGGGCGTCGGGGCCGAAGGCGCGTTCGGTGATCGGCAGGCCAAGGAGAAGGGAGTTGGAAAAAAGGCAGGCAAAGCCGATGGCCACGGCATCCGTCAGAGGGCGCTTGAACAGCACCAACGCACCCGTCAGGCCGACAGCGAAACTGACGAAGGCCGCGATGTAGAACGACAGCATCAGCGCCGGATCGTAGGCCGCACCCAGATCAAGCCCGGCGATCGAACGGAAAAGCAGGCAGGGTGCCGCGAAGTTCTGCGCATAGCGCATCACCCCGTCCACGGCCGCCTCGTCGAATATTCCCCGCTTTGCCGCAGCATAGCCGAAGCCAAGGATCAGGAATACCGGCAGGATGACGTCGAGAAGGGCGCTCACGGCTGGTTGTCGTAGACCACGGTCATCCCGTCGAAGGCCGGGGTGATATGCGGGGGCAGTTCGGCCCGCAACACCTCGTAGTCAAGATCGAGGTGCATGTTGGTCAGGATGGCGCGGACAGGTTTCGCGCGGGCGATCCAGCCCAGGGTCATCTCCAGATGCGCATGGGTTGGATGCGGCTTGCGGCGCAGCGCATCGACGATCCAGCAGTCGAGCCCCTCAAGGCTGGGCCAGCTGTCTGCGGGGATGCCGACGGCGTCGGGCAGATAGGCCAGCGGGCCGATCCGGAAGCCAAGCGCGTCCATCGGGCCGTGGTCGGCGCGGAACGGGGCGAAGGTGATCGGGCCGCCCGTGCCCGTCACCGTCACCGGTCCGTCGATGCCGCGCAAGTCAAGGATCGGCGGATAGGGCGAGCCTTCGGGTTGCAAGAAAGCATAGCCAAACCGCGCGAGCAGCGCCTCTTGCGTCGGCGGATCGGCCCAGACGGGCAGGCGCTGGCGCAGGTTCAGGACGATCTGGCGCAGGTCATCGATGCCGTGCATGTGGTCGGCGTGGCTGTGGGTGTAGATCACCCCGTCAAGTGCGGCCACACCGGCATCGAGAAGCTGGTCGCGCATGTCCGGCGAGGTGTCGATCAGAACGCGCGTGGTGCCCTCTTCGGTGTCGCGGGTGACCAGAAGCGAACAGCGGCGGCGGCGGTTCTTCGGGTTCGTCGGGTCACAGTCACCCCAGGTGTTGCCGATACGCGGCACCCCGCCGGAAGAGCCGCAGCCAAGGATGGTGAAGGTCAGCCGGGCCATCAGGCGGCCTCTGCCGTATGGGCGGCGCGGGGAAAGAGCCGGTCGAAGTTCGCCGTGGTCCGGGCCGCAAATTCATGCAGGCTTAGGCCGAACACCGGTGCCAGCGCGCGGGCGGTGTGGGCGACATAGGCCGGTTCGTTCCGTTTGCCCCGGAAAGGCGGCGGCGCAAGATAGGGACTGTCGGTTTCGAGGATGAGCCGGTCCAGCGGGGTCTTCGCGAAGATGTCGCGCAATTCCTGCGACTTGGGGAAGGCCGCGATGCCCGAGATCGACAGGGTGAAGCCCAGCTCCAGCGCGGCCTCGGCAAGACGCGGGCCGGAAGAGAAGCAATGCATGACGCAAGCAAAGGGGCGGCGCTTCATGCCTTCGGCCAGGATCGCCTCCATATCCTGATCGGCGTCCCGGGCGTGGATGATCAGCGGCAGGCCGGTTTCCTGCGCGGCTTCGATGTGGATGCGCAGAGAGGTCTGCTGGATCGCCTTGCTCTCGGCGGTGTAGTGGTAGTCAAGCCCGGTCTCGCCGACCCCGACCAGGCGGGGGTGGCGGGCCATGGCAACCAGCCCCTCGACCGTAGCCAGGGGTTCCTCGGCGGCGCTCATCGGGTGGGTGCCTGCGGCGTAGTAGACTTCCGGATAAGTCTCAGCCAGGGCGCGCACTTTGGGTTCGTTCTTCAGCCGTGTGCAGATTGTCACCATCCGGTTGACCCCGGCCTCGCGGGCGCGGGCAAGGACGGCGCCGGTCTCGCCGGCGAGATCGGGAAAGTCGAGATGGCAGTGGCTGTCGACCAGATCAGGAAGGGGCGGGGTCATCTCGGGCTACCTCTGGGCGAGGCTCCCCGCCGTCTCGTCGACCTTCAGGAGCATATCCATCAGAAGGGCGGCAGGGTCAAGGTTGACCGCCTTGCCGCGCCTTGCCCGGGCGGACAGGGTCTGTGCGAGCTCTGCCCAGGCTCTGGCCGAGACCGGGTCCGGAGCAAGCCGCTGCAATAATTGGACTTCACCTGCCGCAGCCTCGGGTCTGGTCTGGCCGGTCGCGCCGAAGCGGGCGACGCGGGCGAGGAAGAGATCGATCAGGGTGACGAGAAGGTCAAAGGTTTCCGCCGCCCCACGCGCGCCCGCAACGTCTGCCAGAGCCAGCGCCTGGGGCCGGTCCATCCGGGGCAGCGTGGTGAACAGGCGGATGATTGCGGCGTAGAGCTTCAAGCCGTCGAGGTTGGTCAGCCGGAACGCTTCGCCCACCGACCCGCCGGACAGTTCGGCCAATGCTGCACGATCCTCAGGCGCAATCTCGCCCCCAGCCTGGGTTAGCGCGTCAGCAAGATCGACAGAATTCAGCGGAGTCAGGCGCAGTTCCCGGCAGCGCGAACGGATCGTCGGCAGCAGTCGGGCTGGCTGATGCGCAATAAGGAAAAGCGTCACGTTTGCAGGGGGTTCTTCCAGAAGCTTCAGAAGCGCGTTGGCGGCATTCGGGTTCATCTCGTCCAGGCTGTCGACGATCGCGCTGCGCCTGCCGCCATCGGCAGCGGACAAGGCGAAAAAGCTTTTCATCTTTCGCACCTCCTCGACCGAGATGACCTGGGAAAGCGCGGTTTCCTTCTCGTTCGGGGCGCGCCGCAAGAGGAAATGCCGTGGTTCGGCCCCCTGCAGCATCCGGCGGGCAACCGGGTGGTCTGCCGGGATGTCGAGCGAGGTCGGAGGTGGAGCCGCGAACATGCCGCCATCCGCCTCGGGGGTGGCGAGCAGGAACCGGGCGAGGTGCCAGGCCAGCGTCGCCTTGCCCACGCCCTTCGGCCCGGTCAGCATCCAGGCATGGTGCAGCCGCCCGGAGGCAAAGGTCTGCAGAAACTCGGCCTGTTGCGCCGAGTGTCCGAACAGCACGCGGGTTTCCCGGGGGTGGGGGGCGCCTTCCAGGCGGTCGGGTTCGGGAAGCGGATCGGTCAGGGCCATGCGCGGCAGATTGCATGCCAGAAGGGGCAGGGGGAAGGGGTCTTCGGGTCGCTGGACGAAGCGCCAGCAGGCCCCGGCGGCTAAGCCCGAGGAAGATGCGGCATCACGGCGTGCCAGGTGCGTGCGGCCACGGACTCCGGATCACCATCGGCATCAATCACGCGGAAACGGTCGTGCCGGGCGGCAAGGGCAAGAAACCCGTCGCGGGCCTTGGTCTGGAAGGCGAGGCCCATGTCTTCGAAGCGCAGCTCGTTGCCGGGGCGGGTGGTGGCGCGGGCAAGGCCCTTCCCCGGATCGAGATCGAAGAGCAGGGTCAGGTCCGGCTCGACCCCGATCATGAGGTCATGCAGGCGGTCGACGGTCCCGGCAAGATCGCCCCGGGTGATGCCCTGGAAGATCCGCGTGCTGTCGGCAAAGCGATCGGTGATCACCACTTCGCCCCGTATCAGCGCCGGGCGGATGGTCTTTTCCAGATGGTCGCGGCGGGCGGCGGTGAAGAGGAGAATTTCGGTTTCCGCCGACCAGCGGTCGGTGGCACCCTCCAGCACCAGACGGCGGATTTCCTCGGCACCGGGGCTGCCGCCGGGCTCGCGGGTCAGGGTGACGGTATGGCCGCGGTCGCGCAGGGTTTCGGCCAGACGACGGCCTTGCGTCGACTTGCCCGATCCGTCGATGCCTTCCAGACTGAGAAACAGGCCCGGCATTCAGCTCGCCGGTGACCCGATGTATTGCCGGTAAAGCACCTGACCCGCCGTAGTGACCTTCTTGAGGAATCCGGCCTTGCCGACATCGGCCTCGGCCACCAGCGGCACGCGGCGGTCGGGCAGGTCCGGCGAAAAGATCACCAGTTCCGCCACCGCCGCGCCTTTGGCGATGGGGGCGGTCAACGGCCCGGTGTAGACGACTTCCGCCTTGAGGCCATCCTGGGCCAGCGCCGGAACCAGAAGCCGGATATCCTCGGCGGGAACCAGTCCGACCGTGTCCGCTTCGCCGAGATGGACCTCCGCCTCGGCCACCCGGACCCCGGCCTTGGCGACGGTCTTCTCCGAGAACTGCCGGAAGGCCCAGTTCACGATCCGCTCGCCCTCTTCGGCCCGCGCCTGGTCGGAGGGCAGGCCCGCGAAGGCAAAGACGATGCGCCGATCACCCTGCTTTGCCGAGGCAACAAGGCCGTAGCCCGCCTCGATCGTATGACCCGTCTTCAACCCGTCGACGCCGATGCCAAGCCCGAGCAGCGGGTTGCGGTTGAAGCGGTTGTCGGGAGAGCGGCCCTTGTAGATGTATTCGGTTTCGGCAAAGATCGGGTAGTATTCGGGAAATTCCTCGATCAGACGCTTGCCGAGAATCCCGAGGTCGCGCATCGACATCCGGTGCGCGGGGTCGGGCCAGCCGCTGGAATTGACGAGGTTGGTCGCGGTCATGCCAAGGGCGCGCGCGCGCTCGGTCATCTGCCGGGAAAACGCCTCCTCGGTCCCCGACAGGCCTTCGGCGACCACGATGGTGGCGTCGTTGCCCGAGTTCACGATGATGCCCCGGATCAGATCGCTGACCGCAGGGCGGTCCTCGCGCTGCAGCATCATTGTCGATCCGCCTTCGCGGGTCATCTGCACGGCCTTCTCGGACACGGCAAACGTGGTGTCCATCGTGACGCGGCCGTCGCGCAGGGCCTCGAAAAGCATGTTGATCGTCATCAGCTTCGACATCGAGGCCGGAGGCACCGGCATGTCGGCATTCTTGTCCATCAGGACCGTGCCCGTGGTCATGTCATAGACCCAGGCAGAGGTGGCTGCCGTCTCGAAGGCGCGCGCGGGCAGGGCCGCCAGCACGAGGGCACACAGGATGAGAAGCGGGCGCAGGCATACGGGCATTGTCAGACCTTCGGGAAGCTCACTTGAGGTAATAGGCGTCGGCGAATCCGGCGTCCTTGATCTTCTTCAGCATGACATCATCGCCCATCACGACGACGCCCCAGACCGCCTTGCCGCCCTGGTCGGACTTCTGCGGCGTGGCGGTGATGCCGATCTTGGCCAGCGCCTCGGCGGCGCGCTTGGCGTTGTCCTCTTTCGAGAAGGAGGCGACCTGGATCGGGCGCGCGCTGCCCGAGGCGACGACCGGGGCAGGGGCGGGTTCGGCTGCGGGCTCCGGGGCGGTTTCGACCGTTGCGGGAGCTGCCGCGACGGCTTCGTTGCCTGACGCGTCTTCCGGGGCCTTGTCCGCTCTGGGACTGATGTCGGGTTTCCGCGCATCCAGCGGCGCGGATTCGATCGCGCTGACGGCTGCGGTCTCCGCCGTCGCCGTTGCGGCCTCGGCACCTTCCCCGGCGGCTGCGGCAGCGGCGGCTTTTGCAGCAGCTTTCGCCTCGGCTGCGGCCAGCCGCTTGGCTTCCCGCGCGGCCTTGGCTTCGGCCCGGCGCTCCTTCCAGGTCTTCTTCCTCGGCGGCGCTTCGACGCCGGCGGCATCGCCTGCGTCCGCCGCAGCGACCGCTCCCTCAGCCGGGACGGCGGACCCGTCCGCCGCCGCGGTCGCATGTCCCGCCGTGGCCGGATCCTGCCCCTCGACCGCCGCCAGCGCAGCCGAGGCTATGGCCGCCGCGTCGCCCGCATCGGCACTGCCTTCGGCTTCCGCGACAGCCCGATCGGCTGCCGATGCATCGGCCTCGGCCACCTCCGGCGTCTCGGCCACGTCGCTTTCCCTGCGCAGCGCCGTGACCTTGATCTCGGTCGGCTGGCCGGCCAGAATGCCAAGCGCCTCGGCGGCATCCGAGGAAAGCTGCAGCCGGGGTCCGGGGTTTTCCCGCTCGCGCCGGAAGAGCGCACCGGTCACCGTCACGCCCGTCGCCGTGCCGTATCGGTGGTATCGAACACCTCGGGCGCTTCGACATCGCGGTTGCTGCCCGCCTTCTTGCCCGGAGCGGCGATGGTCATCCCGGCACCGGTGCTCTGGCCGCCGCCCTCGACACAGCCCATCAAGACGCCCGTGGCCGCAAGGCCAAGGATCACGCGCCGAAAACCCGCTCTCGCCATCTTCCGCCCTCAAGCCCGCACGGTCTGTCTGCCGTGCTTGTTGCTGTTCCACCCGCAGTCCGGACCGTCCCGTCCGGGCCCCTTGCGCTGCAGGTCTGCTTGCCTTGCGCGCGATCATACGTGCTTGCGGCGGCGGTGGAAAGGGCCGAGGCGGCGACCCCCGGTCACGATCAGCGGATTTCGC
>JBIJDO010000347.1:0-3637 GCA_044344105.1 Tabrizicola sp. | reverse complement strand
TATTCTAACACTTTTGCCCGGAAGCTTCGAACCTACCGGTCCCCCGGCCCAACCCGAGCGCTGCCATGACCTACGACTACATCATCATCGGCGGCGGCAGCGCTGGCTGTGTCCTCGCCGCCCGCCTCAGCGAGAACCCTGCGGCCAGGGTGCTCCTCCTCGAAGCCGGGGGCCGCGACCGCCATCCGTTCTACCACATGCCCGCCGGGTTCGCGAAGATGACCAAGGGCATCGGCTCCTGGGGCTGGCAGACTGTGCCACAGCGCCACATGCGCGGCATGCAGATCCGCTACACGCAGGCCAAAGTCATCGGTGGCGGTTCCTCCATCAACGCCCAGCTCTACACCCGGGGCAATGCGCAGGACTATGACGACTGGCGCCAGATGGGCTGCCCCGGCTGGGGCTATGACGACGTGTTGCCCTACTTCCGCAAGTCGGAACACAACGACAGTTTTGAAAACCGATTTCACGGCAGGGACGGCCCCCTCGGCGTCAGCCAGCCCCGCGCGCCCTTGCCGATCTGCGAGGCCTTCTTCGCCGCCGGGGCCGAGATCGGCATCCCGAGGAACCGCGACTTCACCGGTGAGACGCAGGACGGCCTCGGCTACTACCAGCTGACCCAGCGCTGGTACCGCCGCTCCTCCACCGCCACCGCCTTCCTGAAGCCCGCCTTTGGCCGCCCCAACCTGACCGTCAAGACCGGCCAGCAGGTCCTGCGGATCGTCACCGAAAAGGGCAGGGCGACCGGCGTCCAGACCACGGACACCACCCACCGCGCCACGACCGAGGTCATCCTCTCCTCCGGTGCCATCGGCTCGCCGCGCCTCCTGCAACTGTCCGGAATCGGCCCCGCCGACGACCTCACCCGCCTCGGCATCCCCGTGGTCCTCGACCGCCCGCAGGTGGGCGCGAACCTGCAGGACCACCTCGACCTCTTCGTCATCGCCGAATGCACCGGCCCCCACACCTACGACCGCTATGCCAAACCGCACTGGTCAGCCCTTGCGGGCCTGCAATACCTCCTGACGAGGAAAGGCCCCGTCGCCTCCTCCCTCTTCGAGACCGGCGGCTTCTGGTATGCCGACCCTTCCGCCCGCAGCCCCGACATCCAGTTCCACCTCGGCCTCGGCTCCGGAATCGAGGCCGGCGTCGCTGCCATGCCGCAGGGCGGCGTCACCCTGAATTCCGCCTTCCTCCGCCCCCGCAGCCGAGGCACCGTGCGGCTGGCGTCAGCCGACCCCAACGCCGCCCCCCTGATCGACCCGAACTACTGGGAGGTCCCCTACGATCGCGAGATGTCGATCAAGGGCCTCAAACTCGCGCAAGAGATCATGCGCCAGCCCGCTCTGAAACCTTTCGTTCTGGCCGAACGGCTGCCCGGCTCGCAGGTCCGCAGCGATCAGGACTATTTCGACTACGCCGTAAAGAACGCCAAGACCGACCATCACCCCGCCGGAACCTGTCGCATGGGTGCGGATATTGAAGCCGTCGTCGACCCACAGCTGCGCTTCAACGGAATTGACGCCCTTCGCGTGGTCGATGCCTCGATCATGCCGACCGTCGTCTCCTCCAACACCAACGCCGCCACCATCATGATCGCCGAGAAAGCCGCCGACATGATCAGGGAAGCCCATACATGATCCGCCACATCGTCCTCCTGAAAGCCCGCCCCGAAGTCAGCGAAGCCCAGGTCGCCGCGATCTTCGCTGACCTCCACGCGCTGAAACTCCCCGGCATCCTCGCGATCCATTCCGGCCGCTCGGAAAGCCCGGAAAAGATCGAACGCGGCTATCTCCATGGCTTCACCGTGGATTTCACCGACTGGCAGGCCCTTGCCGCCTATCAGGACCACCCCGACCACAGGCGCGTCGGAGCCGCCCTCGTCGCAGCCGCTCAAGGTGGCATCGACGGCATCCTCGTCTTCGACCTTCCCTGCTGAGGCCCGCCATGCTGACCCTTCCGACCGACGATGCCCGTCTTGAAACCTATCGACTGACCGGAACGCCCCTGACCCCACGCGCGCCCAGGGTGCCGCTGACCCGGACGGCCTTTGCGGCGGCGCATGTGGTCAGCGATCCCCTGCGGGAGCGAAACCCCTGGGACACCCGCCCGGCTGTCGATTGGGAAGCGACACTCGGCTTTCGCAGCCAGCTTTGGGACCAGGGCCTGGGTCTTGCCGAAGCGATGGATACCGCGCAACGCGGCATGGGCGTCGACTGGGCGACTGCATTGGAGCTGATCCAGCGCACGATGCGCGCCGCAGATGCCCACCCGATGCGCCCCCGCGTCGCCAGCGGGGCGGGCACCGACCACAAGCCCCTTGCCGACCTTGACACCCCGGAGGCGATCCTTGCCGCCTATACCGACCAGGCCGAGGCGATCGAAGCGACGGGCAGCCAGCTGATCCTGATGGCCTCGCGCGCCTTCACCGCGATCAGGGCCACACCGGACACTTACCACCAGGTTTACCGCCGCCTGATCGACGGTGCCAGGGACCCCGTCATCCTGCACTGGCTGGGCGACATGTTCGATCCGATGCTGGCGGGCTACTGGGGCAGCATGGACGTCAACAAGGCTTCCGAATTTGTCCTGAACCTCATCGCCGAGAATCCCGCAAAGGTGGACGGCATCAAGATATCCCTCCTCGATCAGGCGCATGAGGAAGCCTTCCGCGCCCGATTGCCTGCCGGGGTCAGGCTCTATACCGGCGACGACTTCAACTACGCCCCGCTCATCGAAGGCGACGGAGCCCACCATTCCCACGCCCTTCTCGGCATCTTCGCCGCCATCGCCCCCGCCGCATCGCAAGCGCTTGAGGCGCTCGCGACCGGCGACAGCGCCACCTACCACCGCCTCTTTGGCCCGACCGTGCCGCTTTCCCGCGAAATCTTCCGGGCGCCTACCCGGTTCTACAAGGCCGGCATCGCATTCCTTGCCTGGCTCAATGGCCACCAGACCCATTTCATCATGCCCGCAGGCTTCCAGTCCTCGCGCGACATCACGCATTATGCGCAGGTCTTCCGTCTGGCCGACGCGGCAGGCTTGCTTTCGCGCCCCGATCTGGCAGAAGCGCGGATGCAGACGCTTCTCACCTTGCATGGTATCGACCAGGGCTGATGGACAGACGACCGACCATTGTCGATGTGGCGACCCGCGCCGGGGTGTCGAAATCGACGGTCAGCCTCGTCCTGCAGCAAAGCCCGCTCGTCAGGGACGAAACCCGCGACGATGTCCGCCGGGCCATGGCTGATCTCGGCTATGTCTACAACCGCGCCGCCGCCAACCTCCGCTCAGCCAATGCGGGACTGATCGGCCTCGTCATCAACGACCTCAGGAACCCGTTCTTCACCGAATTCGCCACGTCGCTGCAGATGGCCCTGTCTGCCCGCAGCTATGCGACGGTGATCGCCAACACCGATGAGGACCCGCATCTGCAGGCCCAGGTCGTCGGCGCGATGCTGGAGCACGGCGTCTCGGCGCTGATCGTCTCTCCGGCCTACGGAGAGGAGGCGCAGACCTTCGATGCCATCGCGCGGGCCAACGTGCCCGCCCTGCAGGTCCTGCGGAGGGTGGTTGACCCGCACCGCTTCCCCTTTGCCGCGCCCGACTATCCGACGGGCAGCCGTCTGGCCACCGA
>JBIJDO010000378.1:0-3302 GCA_044344105.1 Tabrizicola sp. | reverse complement strand
GGGCGCGCGCCGGATCGCCTTTGTCGGCGGACTTGAGGGACGGGCCGTGACGCAGGCGCGGATGTCGGGCTATCTGGAGGCGCTGGCAGCCCATGACCGCGCGCCGCTCTATCTTCCCGGACGCCCCGGACGCGCCTTCGGGCGCGAGGCGGCGCGACGGCTCCTGACGGATCATGCCGGGATCGACGCCGTCCTCTGCTTCAACGATCTCACGGCACTTGGTCTTCTGACCGGATGCACCGAGCTGGGCCGTGCGGTGGGCACGGACCTGAAAGTCGTCGGCTTCGACGACATCGAGGATTGCGCGCAATCCTTCCCCGCCCTGTCTTCGGTGCGCTGCGACATTGCCGGCTTCGGACGCCAGATGGCAGAGACGGTGCTGAAATGGCTGGAAGAGGGCCTCCGCCCGCCGCCGGAAACCACCACTCCGGTGACGCTTGTCCCGCGTGCCTCCAGCCAGGGCTGACCTGATGCGCTTCGATCCTGCCAGCTTCCTGCGCCAACTGTTCGACCGCGCGGTCGAGGTGGCCGATCCGATGCGCTCGCTCGCCGCCTTCCTGCCGGAAAAGCCCATAGGCCGCCTGATCGTCATCGGGGCCGGAAAAGCCTCCGCCCGCATGGCCGAGGCGGTCGAGGCGGTCTGGGGTCCGTGCGACGGTTTGGTCATCACGCGCTACGGCTACAGTCGGCCCTGTCGCGGCATCAGGATTGTCGAGGCAGCCCATCCCGTCCCGGACAAGCCCGGGGTCGAGGCAACGCGTGAGATGCTTTCACTTCTGCAGGGCCTTGGTCCAGACGACACGGTCCTTGCGCTCATTTCCGGCGGCGCCTCGGCCCTGCTTTGCGCACCCGCCGATGGACTGACCCTGTCCGACAAGCAGGCGGTCAATGCGGCACTCCTCGCCTCGGGCGCGCCGATCTCGGCGATGAACACGGTCCGCAAGCATCTGTCCCGGGTGAAGGGGGGCCAGCTTGCGGCGGCAGCCTACCCGGCGCGGCTCGATGCGCTGATGATCTCCGACGTCCCCGGCGACGATCCCGCCTTCATCGGCTCCGGCCCGACCGTGGGCGACGCCAGCACCCCCGCCGACGCCCTTGCGATCCTTGACCGCTGGCGGATCGCGGTGCCCGCAGCCGCCCGGACCGCGCTGGCCCGCTCCGGCGTCGTGCCGCCGGGCGACCCGCGCCTGTCGCGGACTAGGAACGTGATCTACGCCGCTCCCGCGCAATCCCTTGCCGCCGCCGCCGCCCTCGCCGCGCCCCATGCCGAGGTCCGGCTGCTGGGCGACAGCCTGGAAGGCGAAGCCCGCGAAGTCGCCCGCGATCATGCCGGACTGTCCCTGGCCCTCGCCGCGGATCTGAAGCCGGGCGACCAGCCGGTGCTGCTTCTGTCCGGGGGCGAGCTGACCGTCACCCGGACCGGGAACGGGGTCGGCGGACCGAATGCCGAATACGGCCTTGCCCTGGCACTTGCCCTGAACGGCCACCCCCAGGTCCATGCCATCGCCTGCGACACCGACGGGGTCGACGGCGCGGCCGAGGTCGCGGGGGCGATCCTTGCGCCCGACACCCTGACCCGCGCTTCCGGAGCGGCGGAGGCATTGGCCAGCAACGATGCCCACTCCTACTTCGCCCGCGCCGGTGCCCAGGTTGTGACCGGCCCGACACTGACAAATGTGAACGATTTCCGCGCGATCCTGATCCTGCCGCCCAAAGTGGCGTAGCACCAGCTTCCGGTTATGCGTGAAGCGGACGGGTCTTGGCCAGCCGGTCAAAGGCCATCAGGTCTTCGATCAGCCGCGGCATCGCGGCCAGCGGGATCATCGTCGCGCCGTCGGACGGAGCGCGATCTGGCGCCTCGTGGGTTTCCAGAAACACCCCGGCGATGCCCAGACTGACCGCCGCCCGCGCAAGGACAGGGGCAAAGCGCCGCTCTCCGCCCGAACTGGTGCCGTTGCCGCCCGGTTCCTGCACCGCATGGGTTGCATCCATGATCACCGGCCAGCCGGTCCGGGCCATGATCGGCAGGGCGCGCATGTCGGTCACCAGCGTGTTGTAGCCGAAACTGGCCCCGCGCTCGGTCAGCAGGATCCGGGAGTTGCCGGTGCTTTCCACTTTCGCTGCCACTGCGGCCATGTCCCAGGGGGCCAGGAACTGCCCCTTCTTGATGTTCACCGCCGCCCCGGTCTTGCCCGCAGCAAGCAACAGATCGGTCTGACGGCAGAGGAACGCCGGGATCTGGATCACATCGACCACCGTCGCCGCTTCGCGCGCCTGACCCGGATCATGGACATCGGTCAGGACCGGAACACCCGTCGCCCGCACCGCTTCCAGCGCCTGCAGCCCGGCTTCCAGCCCCATGCCACGGGGTGATGCCAGCGCCGTGCGGTTCGCCTTGTCATAGCTCGCCTTGAACAGAAAAGTCGCACCCGCCGCGGCACAGGCCTCCGCCAGGGTTCCGGCGACCATCAGCGCATGGTCCCGGCTTTCCAGCTGGCACGGCCCGGCGATCACCAGCAGCGGCTGGTCATTGCCGACGGTCAGCCCGCCGATGGCGACCCGCTTCATCGCGCCATCAGGTCGAGACCTGCTCGCGCAGAATCGCGGCGGTCATCGAGATCATCAGGTAAATCCCCAGCAGGATCAGCATGGTGACAAGCGTGTTCTCGAAGGCGCGGGGGAAGGTCGGCTCATCCGGTGGCACCGGGCTCACCGACAGCGACAGATAGCGCACCTGGCGATTGGCCTCGACCCGGGCGGTTTCCATCGACTGCAGGGCCTGGGCCAGCAGCAGCTGCCGGGTCTGCAGCGCGGCCTGGGCGACCATCAATTCGCCCTGCACCTCGGCCAGGCTGGCCTCGGTCCCGGAGCCTTCGGTCATCCGTTTGCGAAGATCGGCGACCTCGGCCTCCAGTGTGGCGATCCGGCGCTTGATCGGCTCCATCCGGGCCTGGTTCGGTTCGGGGTTGGCCTCCATTTCGGACAGCGACAGCTTTTCCTGTGTCAGCTGGGTTTCAAGCGAATTGATCTGGCCGGTCAGCAGCCCGATTTCGGCTTCGGAAGACAGGACCTCGTACCGCTTCTGCAGTTCGATCAGCGTGCGCTGCGCGTCCGACAGGGAGGTCTGCGCCTTTTCATAACCCTCCTGCGCGTCCTTCATCTGGTCGGCCCGCAGCCGCTGGGTCAGATGGTCGACCTGCTCCTCGGCGTAACGGATCAGCTGGCGCGACCATTCCGCTGAAACCGCCGGATCGGCGGCTGCCACGTCCATGCGGATCACGCCTTCGGTGGTATCGTAGGAA
>JBIJDO010000030.1:0-13836 GCA_044344105.1 Tabrizicola sp. | reverse complement strand
AGGCCGGGATCTACACCTTCCGCAACGAAAGCCTGCCCAAGCGCTGGGCCTCGGACTATGAATTCCCGGCCGTGGCCTCGGGCGACGTGGTCAAGGCGGTGATCCCGTCCGGCAACATCGCGGGCGGCGAGGCGATCATCTTCAACCTGCGCCGTCCCCAGTTCCAGGACCCCCGCGTGCGTGAGGCGCTGGGACTGGTGTTCAACTTCGAATGGTCCAACAAGTCGCTGTTCTTCGGCCTCTTCGCGCGGATCAACTCGATCTGGGAAAACTCGGAAATGGCGGCGACCGGCGTGCCGACGCCGGGCGAGGTCGCGATCCTGCAGCCCCTGGTGGATGAGGGCCTTCTCCCGGCCAGCATCCTGACCGACGAGGTGAAGATGGGGTCGGTGTCGTCCGAGGACCGCGCGCTGGACCGGGGGAACCTGCGGGCGGCCTCGGCGCTGCTGGATGCGGCGGGCTGGACCGTCGGGGACGATGGTCTGCGCCGCAATGACAAGGGCGAGACGCTGAACATGGCGATGATCCATTCGCGCAGCGATCTTCTGCCGGTGATGAACGCCTATGTCGAGAACCTGCGTGCGCTGGGTGTGAACGCAAGCTTCGACATCATCGACGACGCGCAGCTGCAGGAACGCGCCAGTCCGCCCAACTTCGACTTCGACGCGGTGCCGACGACGGTGGTCAACGGCGGCCTCGAACCCGGGGGTGTCCTGAAACAGGCCTGGGCCTCCGTCGCAAAGGACAATTCCAGCCGCAACCGCATGGGCTATGCCAATCCGGCGGTGGACAGGATCCTGGACCTGGTCGAAGCGGCCGACAGCCGGAATGGGTGATCGTCCCGCGCTACTACAAGAAGGACAACTGGGTCGCCTACTACAACATGTACGAATATCCCGAACCGCTGCCGCCCTATGCTCTGGGCGAGTTGTCGATCTGGTGGTACAACGCCGAAAAAGCCGACGCGCTGAAGGCCAAGGGCGTGTTGAAGTAACCAAGAACGGGCAGGGACCTTGGGCGCCTATATCCTTCGCAGGCTCTTGCTGGTGATCCCCACGCTCATTGGCGTGATGATCATCAACTTCGGCCTCACCCAGTTCGTCCCCGGCGGACCGATCGAGCAGATTCAGGCCCGCTTCGAAGGCGAGGGGGATTCGATCCAGAACCTTACCGGCACCGAGGACGCGGGCGTGCAGGAAGAGGACAGCGGCTATGCCGGCGCGCGTGGTCTGCCGCCGGAATTCCTCGCCCGGCTCGAGATCCAGTTCGGTTTCGCCCGCATCACCTGCGCCGAGGGCTTCACGGGCGAGCCGTCTGTCACCGCCCCGGAATGCAAGAAGGAAGCGATCCCCGCGGTCGAGCGGTTCTTCATCATGATGGGCAACTACCTGACGCTCGACTTCGGCGAAAGCTACTTCCGCTCGATCTCGGTCGTCGATCTGGTGCTGGAGAAGATGCCGGTCTCGATCACCCTTGGCCTCTGGTCGACGCTGATCGCCTACCTCGTCTCGATCCCGCTGGGCATCCGCAAGGCGGTGCGCGACGGGTCCAGCTTCGACACCTGGACCTCCGGCATCATCATCGCCGCCTATGCGATCCCCGGCTTCCTGTTCGCGATCATGCTGATGGTGGTCTTCGCCGGCGGGTCCTATTTCCAGTGGTTCCCCCTGCGCGGCCTGACCAGCGACAACTGGGAAACCCTCAGCCTCTGGGGCAAGATCACCGATTACCTCTGGCACATCACCCTGCCGGTGACCGCGCAGCTGATTTCCTCTTTCGCCGTCCTCACGCTGCTGACCAAGAACAGCTTCCTCGACGAGATCAAGAAGCAGTACGTCATGACCGCCCGCGCCAAGGGTCTGTCGGAATCCCGCGTGCTTTACGGGCATGTCTTCCGCAACGCGATGCTGATCGTGATCGCGGGCTTTCCGGCCCTGTTCCTGTCGGTCTTCTTCGGATCGAGCCTGTTGATCGAGGTGATCTTCTCGCTCGACGGCCTGGGCCAGCTTGGTTTCCGCTCGGCGGTCGAACGCGACTATCCGGTGATCTTCGGCACCCTCTTTGCCTTCGGGCTGATCGGCCTGGTGGTCGGCATCATCTCGGACCTCATGTATGTGCTGGTCGATCCCCGCATCGACTTTGAAAGGCGCGGGTGATGGCCCGAATGTGGATCATGTCGCCCTTGAACCAGCGCCGCTGGCGCAACTTCAAGGCCAACCGCCGCGCCTACTGGTCGATGTGGCTTCTGGCGGTGCTCTACGGCCTGTCGCTCTGCGCCGAGCTCATCGCCAACGACCGGCCCATCCTGGTGCGGTACGACGGCGGCTACTACATGCCGGTGGCCAAGTTCTACCCCGAGGTGGCCTTCGGCGGGGATCTCAGGACCGAAGCGAACTACACCACGCCGGAGGTAAAGTGCCTGATCGTGGCCGCCGGGTCCCTGGACTGCTGGGACGACCCCGAAGGCATCAAGCTGGAGGTCGAGACGAAAGGCACCGCCGCCGGTCAGCCGGTCGAGGCCGGATGGATGCTCTGGCCCCCGATCCCCTACAGCTTCCGCACCATCGTCGATACCGGCGGGGTCGCGCCGGGGCCGATGACTGCGCAGAACTGGCTTGGCACCGACGACACGTCCCGCGACGTGCTGGCGCGGGTGATCTATGGCTTCCGGCTGTCGATCACCTATGCCCTGATCGTGGTGACGCTGACCACGATCATCGGCGTCGCGGCAGGCGCGGTGCAGGGCTATTTCGGCGGGCGCACCGACCTCATCTTCCAGCGCTTCATCGAGCTCTGGAACTCGGTGCCCGAGCTTTACGTCATCATCATCCTGACCGCCATTCTGGGCAAAAGCTTCTGGCTTCTGGTCGGGCTGACCGTGCTTTTCGGCTGGACCTCCCGCGTCGGCGTGGTCCGGGCCGAATTCCTGCGGGCCCGGAACTTCGAATATGTCCGCGCCGCCCGCGCGCTTGGCGTGCCCGACTGGCAGATCATGTTCCGCCACCTTCTCCCGAACGCCATGGTGGCCACGCTGACCATCCTGCCCTTTGCCGTCACCGGGGCCATCGGCGGGCTGGCGGCGCTGGACTACCTTGGCTTCGGTCTTCCGGCGAGCCTGCCCTCGCTGGGGCAGTTGTCGCGTCAGGCGCAGCAGAACCTGCAGGCCCCGCATCTGGCCTTTGTCGCCTTCTTCACCTTCGCGATCATGCTGTCGCTTCTCGTCTTCATCTTCGAAGGCGTCCGCGACGCCTTCGACCCCCGGAAAACCTTTAGATGACCGTCCTCGATGTGAAAGACCTGCGCGTCACCTTCCGGCAGGACGGGCGGCGGATCGAGGCGGTGAAGGGCGTCAGCTTCACCGTCGCCAAGGGCGAGACGGTGGCGCTGGTCGGCGAAAGCGGCTCGGGCAAGTCGGTCACCGCGCTGTCGACCGTCGGGCTTCTGGCCGACACGGCCGAAGTTTCGGGCTCGGTCACCTATCTTGGCACCCAGATGGTCGGGGCGGGCGAACGCGCCCTGCGCCGCGTCCGGGGCAACGACATCAGCTTCATCTTCCAGGAGCCGATGACCTCGCTCAACCCGCTTCACACCATCGAAAGGCAACTGGCCGAAAGCCTGGAACTGCACCAGGGCCTGCGCGGCGAGGCGGTCCGCGCCCGCATTGTCGAGCTTCTGACCAAGGTCGGCATCCGCGACCCCGAATCCCGCCTTGGCGCCTATCCGCATCAGCTGTCGGGCGGGCAGCGCCAGCGGGTTATGATCGCCATGGCGCTGGCGAACGGGCCGGAACTTCTGGTCGCGGACGAACCCACGACCGCGCTGGACGTCACCATCCAGGCGCAGATTCTGGACCTTCTGGCCGACCTGAAGCGCTCCGAGGGGCTTTCGCTTCTCTTCATCACCCACGACCTTGGCATCGTCCGCCGAATCGCCGACCGGGTCTGCGTGATGCAGGGCGGCGAGATCGTCGAACAGGGTCCGGCAGCAAAGATCTTCGCCAGCCCGCAGCACCCCTACACCCGCAAGCTTCTGGCCGCCGAACAGAAGGGCGGACCCGAGCCGGTGCCCTCGACCGCGACCGAGATCGTTCGGACCGAAGCCCTGCGCGTCTGGTTCCCGATCCAGAAAGGCTTCCTGCGCCGCACCGTCGGCCATGTGAAGGCGGTGAACGCCGCCACCCTGTCGGTCCGCGCGGGCGAGACGCTGGGCATCGTCGGCGAAAGCGGCTCGGGCAAGACCACGCTGGCGCTGGCGATCCTGCGGCTGATCGGGTCCGAGGGGACGGTGACCTTCCTTGGCAAGAACATCGCAACCAATGGCCGCGCCGACCTGCGCAGCCTCCGGCGGCAGATGCAGGTCGTGTTCCAGGACCCCTACGGCAGCCTCTCGCCCCGGATGACGGTGGAACAGATCATCGCCGAAGGCCTCGGGGTCCACGGGGTCGAGCCCGGCCGCAACCGCACCGAGATGGTGGCCGAAATCATGACCGAGGTCGGCCTCGACCCCGCAACGATGGGCCGCTATCCGCACGAGTTCTCGGGCGGCCAGCGCCAGCGCATCGCCATCGCCCGCGCCATGATCCTGCGCCCGATGCTGGTGGTCCTGGACGAACCGACCAGTGCTTTGGACATGACGGTGCAGGTCCAGATCGTCGAGCTTCTACGGGCGCTGCAGCGCAAATCGGGCCTCGCCTACATCTTCATCAGCCACGACCTGCGGGTGATCCGCGCCATGGCGCACAAGGTCATGGTGATGCAGAACGGCGACGTGGTCGAAGCGGGGGATTGCGAGGCCGTCTTCACCGACCCGCAGTCCGATTATACCCGCGCCCTGATGGCCGCCGCCTTCGGACCTTGACCGGTGAAGCTGCTCTTCGTCCACCAGAACTTCCCCGGCCAGTTCCTGCATCTCGCCCCCGAAATGCAGCGCCTCGGCCATGACGTGCGCGCCATCACCGACAGCGCGAACCGCAACGCCTCGCCGGTGCCGCTTTTGCGCTACACCCACAAGCCCGAGACCGTCGATCCCAAGGCCACGCGCTTGGGGCGCAACTTCACCACGATGAGCGACCGCGCCGTGTCCGTCGCCCGCTTTGCCCGCAAGCTTCGCGCCGAAGGCTATGTGCCGGATGTGATCTACGGCCACACCGGCTGGGGCGAGACGCTGTTCCTGAAAGAGGTCTGGCCCGAGGCCAAGCTGCTGGTCTTCGCCGAATTCTACTATCGCGGCACCGGGGCCGATACCGGCTTTGACCCGGAGTTCCAGACCGCAGGCTTCGATCAGGTGATGATCGCGCAGGCGCGTGCCGCCCACATGACGCAAGGTCTGGTCCATGCCGACCAGGGTCTCTGCCCGACCGAATGGCAGGCCAGCACGCACCCGCCGCTCCTGCGCAGCCGGATCGAGGTGATCTTCGACGGCGTCGACTGTGACCGCCTGACCCCGAACCCCGCCGCGCGCTTCACCCTGGCCAACGGGCGGGTCCTGGCACCGGGGGATGAGGTCCTGACCTTCGTCAACCGCAACCTCGAACCCTATCGCGGCTACCACATCTTCATGCGCGCGCTGCCCGACGTGCTTGCCGCCCGGCCAGAGGCCCAGGTGGTCATCGTCGGCGGGGACGAGGTCAGCTACGGCCAGGCCCCCAAGGACGGCGGCAAGTGGAAGGACATCCTTCTGGACGAGGTGAAGGACCGGCTCGACCTTTCCCGCGTCCATTTCACCGGCAAGCTGCCCTATGACCAGCTCGTGGACCTGATGCACATCAGCCGCGCGCATGCATACCTGACCTATCCTTTCGTGCTCAGCTGGTCGATGGTCGAGACTTTGGCCGCCGGAACCCTGGTGATCGGCTCGAACACCCCCCCGGTGGCCGAGGTGATCAAGGACGGGGTGAACGGGCGGCTGGTCGATTTCTTCGACGTCAAGGGCTGGTCCGCGGCCCTGACCGACGCGCTGGCCCGGCCCGAGGCCCATGTGGACATGCGTGCAAAAGCGCGGCAACTGGCGCGCGACGTCTACGACCTGCGCTCGGTCTGCCTGCCGAAACAGGTCGCGCTTCTGACCCGTCTGGCACGCAGTTGACCGCCACCTGGAGACAGCATGCTTGAATTTCACACCTGCGACGTCTTCACCGACCGCGCCTTTGCCGGGAACCCTTTGGCCATCGTGCTCGGTGCCGACGCCCTGACCCCGCGCCAGATGCAGACCCTCGCGCGCGAGTTCAACCTGTCCGAGACGATCTTCGTCCAGGCCCCCGCGAACCCGGCCCATACCGCCCGCGTCCGCATCTTCTTTCCCACCGCCGAGATCCCCTTTGCCGGGCATCCGACCATCGGCTGCGCGATCCATCTCGCCAAGGCCATGGGCGACGGCGATTTCGACCGCTCGCTGGTGCTGGAGGAAGAGGCCGGTCTCGTCCCGGTCCGCGTCCGGCGGCAGGGCACCGAGGTCAAGGCCGAGTTCTTGGCACCCGTCATCCCACATGCCGTGACCGATGCCCCCGATCTTGCCCGCGCGCTCGACCCGGCAAGGCTGGCCGCAGCGCTCGGCTTGACCACAACCGACATCGGCTTCGGCACCCATCAACCCGGCCTCTGGCAGGGCGGTCCCCGGTTCCTCTATGCGCCCGTGGCAAGTCTGGACGCTCTGTCCCGCGCCCGCCCGCAGGAACCGGTCTGGTCCGAACAGATGCGGGCCGCAGGCGTGGATTCGATCTATCTCTACACACGCGGCGTCGGGTCCGACTACCAGGCCCGGATGTACTCGCCGACCGCAGGCATCCCCGAAGACCCCGCCACCGGTTCCGCCAGCGCGATTCTGGCAGGCCAGCTTCTCGCTTCGGGTGCGCTGGATCACGGCGCGACCCGCCTCACCCTGCATCAGGGGGTGGAGATGGGGCGGCCCAGCGTGATCGGCCTGACTGCCGTCGTCTCGGGTGGCCGGCTGACCGAAGTGCGCATCGCCGGCGGCGCGGTGCCGGTGTCGCAGGGCCGGGTCCGGGTGCCAGACTGATCCCCGCACCTGATTGCGACAACCGCGCCCATCACCCCATCGACGTCCCCTGACCGCGGCGCTCGCCGCTGCGCTTCCGGTCAAAGCGGTTGACCCAGATCACCAGACCGACCCCGCTCGCGATGTAGATCACACCGCCGACCAGGACCATTTCGCCGGGCAGGGGGCCGATATCCGCCCGGCCCACAAACTCGGCAAACGACGCGATCGGCGTCGGATGCACGATCAGCTTGCCGACATAGGCCAATGTCTGGATCAACAGGATCCACAGGTAGTTCGACCGCACCCGCCGCGCCACGGCGACCAGATAAGTGACATGGTACTGCGGGCTCCGGTAGTCCTCGGCCAGCACCGACTGCCAGTCGCTTTCGGTGTGAAGATCGCCGTCGATCAGCATCGGCACGTAGAAATGCCGTTCGATCCAGCGCGCCCTGGCCCGCCAGACATTGAAGAACCGGTAGCGCCGCGCCTCAAGCGTCAGGAACAAGAGGATCAGCACGCCGACCAGCACCAAGGGCAGGGGCGAGGCCTCGGGCGAGGAATAGGTGATCGACAGCGCCACCCCCAGCGTGACCACCGACCAGTTCGTCGTGGTGTCCAGCCGCGTGCGCCAGACCGTGCTGCGATAGACCTCGCCCCGGTAAAGATGCGCCAGCGCGCCGATCTCGGCGGCGGAAAACTCTTCGGCATGCGCGGCACTGCGCTTCACGGTCATGGCTGTCCCCCCGTTCGGGACGGGTTCGCCCGGTCCGTGGCATCCCGCCCGCTGAGGTCAGCATGGCAGCAGCGGGCCTTGCGGTCAAAGCCGATGCAGGAAAACCCGCGCCTCAGACCTGCGCGACATGCCGGTCGAACGCGGCCTTGGCCCGGCCCCAGACGCCCCGGTCCAGCCTGTCCAGCGTCAGCAGGGACGGCAGAAGCTGTGCGGCATAGTCTTCGGACGATTCCACCGGCATCAGCGAGGGCAGGTTGTCGATTGCGGTAACGTCCAGCGGCGGGGCGTCATGCACCCGAAGGGCAGGGGCGTCCCAGTCGGTCGCCCGGTCATAGACCTTGATCGGCGAAAAATCCGAGGTGGGGTCGCAGGCGATGTCGCCGATCACCGTCAAACGGCGCGGATCGGTTCTGGCCGATGCCGGGACGAAAACCGGGCAACCGGGCCGCGCGAGGATGCAGTTCAGGAAAATCTCGTGCTGCTGCACCTCGGGGAACGGCCCGCCCGAGGCCGTTTCGGCCATGTCCCAGCGGGTGACCGGCACGCCCATCGCCGCGCAAAGATCCGCCGCCCCGGTCCCGACCCGTCCCAGCGCCCCGATGATGATCGCGCGGGGACGCTCCGGCCCCGGCAGTTCGGCGGCCAGTTCCTGAAGCAGCGCCGCTTTCGACGCGACTTTCCTAACCCTTCCGGCAATCCCGCCGCGCCGTTGCGCCGCCCAGCATTTCAGCGCCACCGCCGCACCGGCATAGCCCGCCCAGTATCCGAAAGCGGCAACCCGGCGACCGGCCTCGTCCACCAGATACTCCAGATCAAAGAGCGTCCCGCCCCCGGTCCTGAACCGCTGCAAGAGGACCCGACCCGCAGGCTGGCCTTTGTAGGCATGGCCGAACAGGATGTGCCGGTGGACCAGCGGCGTGCCGTCCTCGGGCAACTCCTTCAGCCCGAAGATGATCGCATCCGCCGGGGCCTCCGGCCACCGGTTCTCGGCGGCCAGCTCGCAGCCTGCCGCGATGTAGCCCTCCAGCGGAATCGCCCGGACCGAGGACCGCTCCACCGTCACCCGGATGCCCGCCCGGATCAGCGCAGCCGCTCCCTCGGGCGTCAGCCCCACCCGTTCCTCGTTCGGCCTCTGCTCGGCCCGCACCCAGAGATGGGTCATCTGTCCCGTCCTTCCCCGTTCTATTCCGCGACTGATAGCAGAACCGCGGGCCGGGGACAGGGGCGGACCGCCTGCAAAGACCGCTCTACCCCCGTTGTCCCCCCGGTTTACTTGCCCCGCCGATCCCCCTAGGCTTTGCCGAAGCGCCGGGTTGACCAAAGGACAGCAGCCGATTGCCGGACGATCACCGCATCGATGTCCCGGCGCATGTCCTTCTGGAGGGTGCCGTCCTGGTGGCCGGACCGCCCGCGCTTGAGGGGACGGAGCTTCACCGCAGCGACGCGGCCTTTGTGAACCGCGCCCCGCTCAAGGGCAGCGGTGTCCTGCAGGCCGACGGCAGCCCGCACCCCCTTGCCAGCGCGCTTTATCGCCACCGCCGCTTTGCCCCGCGCGCGGGCGCCGCCCCTCCGGTCCCGGTCAGCAGGCTTTCGGGCACCAGCATCTTCGGCGGGATCGTCAGTCAGCATTTCGGCCATGTGCTGACCCAATCGCTTGGTCGGCTCTGGGCCGGCGCGCTTGCCCCCGAGGCTCCGATCCTGTTCCTGCCCGAGACGCTGGGTGTCAGCGCTCTGCCCGGCTTCCTGACCGACCTCGCGCGCGGCCTCGGCGTGACGAACCCGCTCATGCTCATCCCGGACCCAGCGCTCTGCGACCGTCTTATCGTGCCGCAGGACATCTGCAACCTGTCGAACCGTCCGACCGCGACCCCGGCCTTTCTGGACTGGATGGGGCGCCGCCGCCCGCCGCCCCGGCCCGGCCCGTCAGACCGGCTCTATGTCAGCCGCAGCCGCCTTGGCCCCGAGGCGGGCCAGTACCTGCAGGAGACGGTGCTTGAAACCGCGCTTGCCGCCTGCGGCTACACCGTCTTCCACCCCCAGGATCACGCCCTGGCCGCGCAAATCGCGACCTACGCGGGTGCCGACCGCCTGATCTTCGCCGACGGTTCCGCCGCCCATCTCTGGTCCATGGTCGCCCGGAGCGACCAGAGCGTGGCCATCATCCTGCGCCGCCCGCGCGACCGCGAATACGCCCGCTGGTTCCGCTCGCTCGGCTGCCCGGTGCCGCAGTATCTTGACCGCGTGATCGCGGATTTCTGGCGAAGGGGCGACGGGCCCGGCCGGTCCGTGGCGCTCCTCGATCTTCCCGCCCTCTGGGCCGACCTGCGCGGCCTCGGCTTCCACGACGCCCCCGGCTCCATCGGAGACGATCCTGCGCCGCTTGCCGCCTGGATTGCCGGTCTGCCGCACCGCCGCCGGGGTCCCTTGCTCCTGCCGGTGCCCGTCGATCCCTTGTCGCGGGACATCCTGACCCTGCGCCGCTATGCCGCCCTGCGCCCGCGTCCCGGCTTGCGTTGACGTATGCGTCAACTGGTGCCATCCCAGATTGCCAAGACCCCCGGTTCAGGGCTACCTGCCAGTGTCGCAGTGGTGTGGGTTGCAATGCTTGTCGAATCGACCGAAATCCCCGGTGTCCTGATCCTCACCCCCCGCCGCTTCGGCGATGCGCGGGGCTGGTTCGCCGAAACCTGGAACGCGACCCGCATGGCCGAGGCCGGGCTCGACCTGCCCTGGGTCCAGGACAACCACTCGTTCTCCGCCACCAAGGGCACGCTGCGCGGCCTCCACTGCCAGACCCCGCCCCGCGCCCAGGCCAAGCTTGTGCGCTGCTCCAGGGGGGCCATCCGTGATGTCGCCGTCGACATCCGTCAGGGTTCCCCCACCTTCGCCCGGTGGGAGGCGGTTGACCTCACCGCCGGGAACGGCCGCCAGCTTCTGGTGCCGACGGGCTTTCTGCACGGCTTCGTCACCCTGACCGACGACGCGGAGGTGCAGTACAAATGCACCGACCTCTACAGCCCCGAACATGACCGCTCGGTCCGCTGGGACGATCCCGCCTTCGGCATCGACTGGGGCACCGCCACCCCGATCCTGTCGGACAAGGACGCGAACGCCCCGTTCCTGTCCGACCTCGGCACCCTCTTCCGCCATGAGGCCCCGGCATGAAGCTTCTCGTCACCGGGGGTGCCGGCTTCATCGGCAGCGCGGTCGTCCGGCTGGCGGTGGACCGCGGGCACGAGGTGGTCAACCTCGACGCCATGACCTATGCCGCCAACGCCGCCAATGTCGCGACGGCGGCCCGCTCCAACCTCTACAGCTTCGAACAGGCCGACATCCGCGACCGCGCCGCCCTTGACCGCATCTTCGCGACGCACCGCCCCGACGCCGTGATGCACCTCGCCGCCGAAAGCCATGTCGACCGCTCCATCGACGGTCCGGCGGATTTCATCGAGACCAACATCACCGGCACCTTCAACCTTCTCGAAGCCGCCCGCACCCACAGGACCCGCGCGGGCAGGCCGGACAGCTTCCGCTTCCACCACATCTCCACCGACGAGGTCTTCGGCTCCCTCGGCCCCTCCGGCCAGTTCACCGAAGACACCCCCTACGACCCCCGCAGCCCCTATTCCGCCTCCAAGGCCGCCTCCGACCATCTGGTCCGCGCCTGGGCCGAAACCTACGGCCTTCCGACCGTCCTGACCAACTGCTCGAACAACTACGGCCCCTACCATTTCCCCGAAAAGCTGATCCCCGTCGTGATCCTGAACGCGCTGCATGGCCGCCCGATTCCGGTCTACGGCACGGGCGAGAATGTGCGCGACTGGCTCTATGTCGAGGACCATGCCGATGCGCTTCTTCTTGTCCTGCAGAAGGGCAAGGTCGGGCGCAGCTACAACATCGGCGGCGAGAACGAACGCCGCAACATCGACCTTGTCCGCACCATCTGCGCGCTTCTCGACGAGATGGCCCCCAAGGCCACGCCCTACGCCGACCAGATCAGCTTCGTCACCGACCGCCCCGGCCACGACGCCCGCTATGCCATCGACCCCTCCCGCATCCGGGATGAGCTTGGCTGGCGTCCCTCCGTCACGGTCGAGGAAGGCCTGCGCCGGACCGTCCGCTGGTATCTCGACAACGAGGCGTGGTGGCGTCCGCTCCTGACCCGGCAGGGCGTCGGCGAGAGGCTCGGCACGGCATGAGGCGCGGCACGGCATGAGGCTCCTCGTCTTCGGCAAGACCGGTCAGGTCGCCCGCGAACTCCAGCGCCTTGCCCCTGATGCCGCATATCTCGGCCGCGACGAAGCCGACCTCCTGAACCCGGCTGCCTGCGCCGCGGCCATCGCCGCCTCCGACGCCGACGCCGTGATCAACGCCGCCGCCTGGACCGCCGTCGACAAGGCCGAGGCCGAGGAGGCCGCCGCCACCGTGGTGAACGGCGATGCCCCCGCCGCCATGGCCCGCGCTGCGGCTGCCAAAGGCATGCCCTTCCTGCAGGTCTCCACCGACTACGTCTTCGATGGCGCAGGCGACCAGCCCTTCACACCCGACCACCCGACCGCCCCCCTCAACGCCTATGGCCGGTCCAAACTGGCCGGCGAACAGGGCATCGTTGCGGCTGGCGGCAACCACCTTATCCTCCGCACCTCCTGGGTCGTCTCGGCCCATGGCGCGAATTTCGTCAAGACCATGCTCCGCCTCGGCGCGGAACGAGACGCCCTCAACGTCGTCGCCGACCAGATCGGCGGCCCCACGCCCGCCGCCGCCATCGCTCAGGCTCTCATGACCGCCGCGAAAGCGATGACCCAAGGCGCACGGGGCGGCACGCATCACTTCTCCGGTGCGCCGGACACCAGCTGGGCCGGTTTCGCCCGCGCGATCATGGACAAGGCTGGCCTTTCCTGCCGGATCACCGACATCCCGACCGCCGAATACCCCACGCCCGCCAAACGACCGCTGAATTCCCGCCTTGATTGCCGTGCATTCGGAGCGGCATTCGGCATCCCGCGCCCCGACTGGCACGCGGGACTGACCGCGATCGTGAAGGAGTTGCGCTCATGACCCGCAAAGGCATCCTCCTCGCCGGGGGCACCGGTTCCCGGCTCTGGCCGATCACGCTCGGCACGTCGAAGCAGCTTCTGCCGATCTACGACAAGCCGATGGTCTACTATCCGATCTCGGTCCTGATGCTGGCGGGCATCCGCGACATCGCCATCATCACAACCCCCGACGACCAGCCGCAGTTCCAGCGCCTCCTGGGCGACGGCAGCCAGTGGGGCGTCAGCTTCACCTGGATCATCCAGAACCGCCCCGAAGGCCTGGCGCAGGCCTATCTCCTGACCCGCGACTTCCTGGGCGGAGCGCCCTCGGCGATGGTCCTTGGCGACAACATCTTCTTCGGCCACGGCCTGCCCGAAATCCTCGCCCGCGCGAATGCTCTCGGCAGCGGCGGGACGGTCTTCGGCTACCATGTCAGCGATCCCGAACGCTACGGCGTCGCCGCCTTCGACGGCTCGGGCAAGGTCACCCAGATCCTCGAAAAGCCGAAAGTGCCCCCGTCGAATTTCGCCATCACCGGCCTCTACTTCCTCGACGGTCGTGCCCCGGACATCGCCGCCCGGATCAAGCCCTCGCCGCGTGGCGAGCTTGAGATTGTAGACGTCCTGGAACACTACCGCGCCGAGGGCTCCCTGCAGGTCGAACGCATGGGGCGCGGCTTCGCCTGGCTTGACACCGGCACGCCGGGCAGCCTTCTGGACGCGGGCAACTTCGTGCGCACCTTGCAGGACCGGCAGGGGATGCAGGTCGGCTCGCCGGACGAGATCGCCTTCCGCCAGGGCTGGATCGACCGTCCGGGGATGGAAAGACAGGCGCAGGTCTTCGGCAAGTCCAGCTACGGCGCGCATCTCGACTCGGTGCTGAAGGAATGACCGCGCCCCGGACCTGATCCGGGGCCTCGCTTCCCACCTGCGCCCGACCCCCGGAAGGTCGCACCGCGCCTCGCCCTGCGTTGGGAGGGGATGGGTGGTTTGGGCTCCGGACCAGAAGTTAACAACCCCTGAACGCCCACAGCCAACCCCCTGAAATCACTCGATACGAAACCCTGCCCA
>JBIJDO010000214.1:0-5456 GCA_044344105.1 Tabrizicola sp. | reverse complement strand
CTCCGCCGCAGGCCGCCGGATCGCCCCCGCCGCGTCCAGCACCAAGGGCCGCAACCCCTCGCCGCCCGCATCGATCACCGCGAACAGCTGCCGCCGCATCCGGGGTTCCCAGAAGTCGTTGATATGGGACGCAAGCAGCGCCACCCCCTCGGCATGCGGCTTCGATTCCATGAATTTCGCGATGTCATTCGCCATGCGAACGATCTTGTCACCCGACATGCGCCCCCTCCGTCTGCAATCGATCCGTGTGGCTGAAGACCTCGAACCGGTCGCCCTTCGCCAAAGCCACCAGCGTGATCCCCGCCCGTTCCGCCAGTTCCACCGCCGCGACCGTGGGTGCCGACACCGCGATGATCACCGGCGCGCCCAGCATGGCCACCTTCTGCACCATGTCGGTGGAGACGCGGGATGTCAGCACCACCGCCCCCTCCGGCCCGAGCCCCGCGCGGAGCATCCCGCCCACCAGCTTGTCCAGCGCGTTGTGCCGCCCGACATCCTCGCGCGCCAGAAGCACCCGCCCGTTCCAGAACGCCGCCCCGTGGACCGCCCGGGTCGCGTCATGCAGCCGCTGCTCACCCGGCAAGGCCGCCACCGCCGCCAGCACCTGCGAAGGCGTCATCCGGAACGCGGACGGGGCCACCACCGGCACGTCCCGCAGCGCCTGATCAATCGAGTCGATCCCGCACAGCCCGCAGCCCACCGGCCCCGCCATCACCCGCCGCCGCGCCGCCAGCCGCGCCTTGGCTCGCGGAGCCAGCCAGACCTGCACGTCCACGCCCCGCTCAACCTCGACCACCTCGACCGACAGGATCTCCTCCGGCCGGGCGATCCCCTCGGTCAGCGCGAAACCCACCCCGAAGTCCTCAAGGTCCGCCGACGTCGCCATCATCACCGCCTGCGTCGTCCCGTTGAACGACAGCGCGACGGCCACCTCCTCGGGCAAGGCCCTTTCCCCCGGCTGAACCGAGGGGCCGAAGACCAGCCGGGGTGTCGCCCGCGCGCCCTTCATTCCGCCGCCAGAATCCGCCGCGACAGGGCGGCCTGCGTCGCGTATTCCTCCTGCCACTCGGACGGCCCGTTCGAGGGCGAGACCTGCACCGCCGTCACCTTGTATTCCGGGCAGTTCGTCGCCCAGTCGCTGAAGTCGGTGGTGATGACATTCGCCTGCGTGTCGGGATGGTGGAAGGTCGTGTAGACCACACCCGGCGCGACCCGGTCAGTAATCGTCGCCCGCAGCGTGGTTTCCCCCGACCGCGAGGCCAGCCGCACGAAATCGCCATCCCGCACGCCCCGGTTCTCGGCATCATGCGGGTGGATCTCCAGCACGTCCTCGTCATGCCAGACCACATTCGCCGTCCGCCGCGTCTGCGCGCCCACGTTGTACTGCGACAGGATGCGTCCGGTGGTCAGCAGCAGAGGAAAGCGCGGGCCGGTCTTTTCGTCCGTCGCCACATACTCGGTGCGGATGAACTTGCCCTTGCCGCGCACGAACCCGTCGATGTGCATCAGCGGAGTGCCCTCGGGTGCCGCATCGTTGCAGGGCCACTGGACCGAACCCATCGTCTCGATCTTCTCATAGGACACCCCCGCGAACGACGGCGTCGTCATCGCGATCTCTTCCATGATCTGCGACGGGTGGGTGTAGTTCCAGTTTGCGCCCATCGCGTTGGCCAGCATCTGGGTCACTTCCCAATCCTCGTAGCCCTGCTTCGGCGCCATCACCTTGCGGACCATGTTGATCCGCCGCTCGGCGTTGGTGAAGGTTCCGTTCTTCTCCAGGAAGCTGGAGCCGGGGAAGAACACATGCGCGTAATTCGCCGTCTCGTTCAGGAAAAGGTCGTGAACGATCACGCATTCCATCGCCGCCAGCCCCGCCGCGACGTGGTGGGTGTCGGGGTCGGACTGCAGGATGTCCTCGCCCTGGCAATACAACCCCTTGAAGCTGCCCTCGACCGCCGCGTCCAGCATGTTCGGGATGCGCAGGCCGGGCTCCGGGTCGATCTTCACGCCCCAGAGGTTCTCGTAGATCGCCCGCGCCTCCGGGTTCTTCACATGACGGTAGCCCGGCAGTTCATGCGGGAAGGACCCCATGTCGCAGGAGCCCTGCACGTTGTTCTGCCCGCGCAGCGGGTTCACCCCCACACCGCGCCGACCGATGTTGCCGGTCAGCATCGCAAGGTTGGCGTTGCCGATGACGGTGGTCGAACCCTGGCTGTGTTCCGTGACACCCAGCCCATAGTAGATGGCCGCGTTGCCGCCGGTCGCATAAAGCCGTGCCGCCTTGCGGATCTCCTCGGCCGGGACACCCGTCACCATCTGCACCGCTTCCGGGGAGTGATTCGGGGCCGCGATGAACTCGGCATAGTCCTGGAACTCGTCCCAGTCGCAGCGTTCACGGATGAAGGTCTCGTCGAAAAGCCCTTCGGTGACGATCACATGCGCGATGGCACTGACAACGGCCACGTTCGTCCCCGGCGTCAGCGCCAGATGGTGCGCGGCCTTGTAATGCGGGCCTTCCACCGTCTCGGTCCGGCGCGGGTCGACGACGATCAGCTTCGCCCCCTTGCGCAGCCGTTTCTTCATCCGGCTGGCAAAGACCGGGTGCCCCGCGTGAGGGTTCGCGCCGATCACCATGATCACATCGGCCTCTTCGACGCTGTCAAAATCCTGCGTCCCCGCTGACGTCCCGAAGGTCTGTCCCAGCCCGTATCCGGTGGGTGAATGACAGACCCGCGCACAGGTATCCGTATTGTTGTTCATGAACACGCCACGGGTCAGCTTCTGCACGAGGTAGGTCTCTTCGTTCGTGCAGCGGGAAGAGGTGATCACCCCCACCGAATTCCGCCCGTACTTGGCCTGGATGCCCTTCATCCGGTTCGCGGCGAATGCCATCGCCTCGGCCCAGGACACTTCCTGCCAGGGGTCGTTGATGCTGTCGCGGATCATCGGTTTCAGGATGCGGTCCTGGTGGCTGGCATAGCCATAGGCGAAGCGGCCCTTGACGCAGCTATGCCCCCGGTTGGCCTTGCCGTGCTTGTAGGGCGTCATCCGCACCAGCTCGTCGCCGCGCATTTCGGCCTTGAACTGGCAGCCCACGCCGCAATAGGCGCAGGTGGTGATCACCGCATGCGACGGGGTGCCGATCTCGATGATCGACTTTTCCTGCAAGGTGGCCGTCGGGCAGGCCTGCACGCAGGCACCGCAGGACACGCAGTCCGAGGCCAAGGCATTGTCGGTCTTGGCACCAAACGACACGCGGCTGTCGAAACCGCGGCCCTCGATGGTCAGCGCGAAGGTGCCCTGCACTTCCTCGCAGGCCCGCACGCAGCGCGAGCAGACGATGCACTTCTGCGGATCGTAGGAGAAATACGGGTTGGAATCGTCGCGCGGGATATAGAGCGGGTTCGCCTCACCCGAGGTATTCTTGACCTTGAAGTGGGTATCCACCGCCTCATAGCGCACATCGCGCAGGCCCACCGCGCCCGCCATGTCCTGCAACTCGCAGTCGCCGTTCGCCGAACAGGTCAGGCAGTCCAGCGGGTGGTCCGAGATGTAAAGCTCCATCACCCCGCGCCGCAGTTGTTTCAGCCTGGCGTTCTGGGTGTGGACCTTCAGCCCCGGCGCGACCGGAGTGGTGCAGGACGCCGGCTGCCCGCATGATGCTGGTGCCCTCGGGGACGGTGACCGGAAAACCGTCGATCTCCAATGTGACCATCTGTTTCGATTTCGCAGCCGGAGTGCCGAAATCGCGGTCCGGGATGATGAAGTCTTTCATTCGGCGGCCTCCTTCGCGCGGGCGAAATCGTCGGGGAAATGGGTCAGGGCGCTCATCACCGGATAGGGCGTGAAGCCCCCAAGCGCGCAGAGCGACCCGGATTTCATCGTGTTGCACAGGTCGGCGATCAGCGGCAAAGCGGCACTGTCGCCCCGCGCCACCCGGTCCAGGGTCTCCACCCCCCTGACCGCGCCGATCCGGCAGGGGGTGCATTTCCCGCACGACTCAATTGCGCAGAACTCCATCGCGAAGCGGGCCATCGCCAGCATGTCGGTGCTGTCGTCCGCCACGGTCAGACCGGCGTGGCCGATCAACCCGTCCTTTGCGCCGAACTCCTCATACCCGAAGGGCGTGTCGAACAGGGCAGGGGGGAACCAGGCCCCGAGCGGCCCGCCGACCTGCACCGCCTTCACCGGACGACCCGAGGCGGTGCCGCCGCCGATGTCGTTGACGATCTGGCCAAGAGTCAAACCGAACGCGCATTCGTAAAGCCCACCGTAGCGCACGTTCCCGGCGATCTGCAGCGGGATCGTCCCGCGCGACCGCCCAAGACCGAAGTCCTTGTAGAACGCCGCCCCGCGCGCCAGGATCACCGGCACCGAGGCCAGCGAGATCACGTTGTTCACCACCGTCGGCCGCCCCATGAACCCTTGCAGCGCGGGCAGCGGCGGCTTCGCCCGGACCACGCCGCGCTTGCCTTCAAGCGAGTTCAAGAGCGAGGTCTCCTCGCCGCAGACATAGGCCCCGGCACCGACGCGGATTTCCATGTCGAACGCCGCGCCCAGCACCCCGGCCTGGCGCGCCAGAAGGACGGCTGCCTCCATCACCCGGATCGCGACAGGGTATTCCGAACGGATGTACACATAGCCCTTCGTGGCCCCGCAGGCGAGGCCAGCAATCGCCATGCCCTCGATCAGGCAGAAGGGGTCGCCCTCCATCAGCATCCGGTCGGCGAAGGTGGCACTGTCGCCCTCATCGGCATTGCTGACGATGTATTTCTGCTCCCCCGCAGCCTCGGAGACCGTCTTCCACTTGATCCCGGTCGGGAAGCCCGCACCGCCGCGACCGCGCAGGCCCGACTCCGTCACTTCGGCCACGATCTGCGCCTTGGTCATCGCCTTGGCGCGCTCCAGCCCGACAAGACCGCCATGCGCGCGGTAATCCTCCAGCGACAGGGGGTCGATCACCCCCACTCGGGCGAAGGTCAGCCGGGTCTGGCCCTTCATCCACGGGTGATCCTCGACCAGGCCCACCGCCTTCGGATGCGCCCCGAGATCGCCGAACAGCCCCGGCACATCCGCCAGCACCATCGGCCCAAAGCCCACGCGCCCCGCACCGGTGACGACCTCGACCAGCGGCTCCAGCCAGACCATCCCGCGTGAGCCGTTGCGCACGACTTCGACAGCAACCCCAAGCCGCGCCGCCTCGCCCTGAATGGCGGCAACCAGCGCATCAGCCCCCAGCGCAACGGCAACGCTGTCCAGCGGAACGAAGATCTTCATTGCGCCACCTCCGCGACGATGCCTTCATCGCAGCGGCCGACCAGCCGCCCGTCGACCATCGCCGCCGGACCGCAGGCGCAGAGGCCCAGGCAGAACACCGGCTCCAGCGTCACCCGGCCATCCGGCGTCGTCTCGTGCCAGTCGATCCCCAGCGCCGCCTTGATCCGCCCCGCCACCCG
>JBIJDO010000386.1:0-3240 GCA_044344105.1 Tabrizicola sp. | reverse complement strand
GCCCGGCACAGTTTCAGCACATGCCGACCCGCCGGGGCTGACCGGAAGTCGTGGTAGAAGCTGATCACCCCATGCACTTCCGCCTTCGACAGCAGCAGCGCCTTGGCGATCTGCGGCACGGCACTGTCGGGCACAAACCCGAACGCCGCCTGAATCGCATGCAGGATCGGCAGAAGCGGCCCCTCCAACCCGCGATGGGCGTCAAGGATCTCGGCGATCCGGTCGTTCTGGACATGGGAATCGAGCATGCGGGCAACCTCTGGCTGGCATGCCGAGGTATACGCCGATTGATAGTCAATTCAATGTAGATATACCGTCAAACGATAGACATAGCCTATCAAACCAGCCGCAGCGCTTCATCCACCAGCGCCTGCAGCACCGGAGTCTGCGGGTCGCGCCGCGCCGCGATCAGTCCCACGGTATGCTCGGCCTCGGGCTCGACGATCGGAACCGACAGGAGCCGCCCGTCCGCCACGAACATGTCCGCCAGCTTCTTCGGCACAACGCTCGCCCAACGCCCGGTCAGGACATGGCTGACCAGCGCCATGGTGGAGTTCGACTCGATCATCGGCACCGCAGCCACCCCGGCCTCGCCCAGATGCTGGTTGACGATCCGCCGGTTCTGCATGTCCGAGGTCAGAAGGCACAGGGGGACCGCCGCCAGTTCTGCCCAGCTGACCTGCCGCCGCCCGGCCAGATCGGACCCCGGTGCGATCAAAAGGCGGTAGAACTCGGTGTAAAGCGGCACCTGCGATACCCGGCCAAGCGGCTCGTTGTCCAGATAGGTGATCCCCGCCTCAAGATCCAAGGCCTCGATCCCGGTCAGGATCTCCACGCTCGTCCGCGACAGGATCGAGACGCGGACATTGGGATGCTTCTGCGTGAACGGCCCGGTCAGGTCGGCCACCATCGGCAGCGCGGTCGGGATCACCCCCAGCCGCAGGTTGCCCGACAGACCCGACCGGACCACCCGCATCTCGTCTTTCAGCGCCCGCACGTCGCCGACGATCCCAAGCGCCCGGTCCAGCACCCGCTGGCCTTCCGGCGTCAGCCCCTGGAACCGGCTGCCACGGAACACGAGCTGCACGCCCAGCTGATCCTCAAGCTGCCGGATCGCGCTGGACAGCGACGGCTGCGTCACCCCGCACACCTCGGCCGCCCGGCCGAAATGCCGCTCCTTCGCGAGGGCGATGAACATTTCCAGCTTGTCGATCATGCGCCAGACCCTGCCGCGCCCCGCCCTTGCCCGCAAGCCCCTTGCCGGTTGCAGATCGGGGGCCTACCTCTGGCGCATGAGACGCCTCATCCCCTTCCTGCCCAAGCCCGCCCTCGTCCCGGTGATCCGCCTGTCCGGCACCATCGGTTCCGGCACCCGGTCGCTCAACGACGCAAGCCTCGCCCCGCTGATCGAGAAGGCCTTCAAGTCAAGGCCGGTCGCCGTCGCCCTGGTGGTCAACTCGCCGGGCGGGTCGGCGGTCCAGTCGTCGCTGATCGCCGCCCGCATCCGGCGCCTGGCGGATGAGAAGAAGCTTCCCGTCCACGCCTTCGTCGAGGATGTCGCGGCTTCGGGCGGCTACTGGCTCGCCTGCGCGGCGGATGACATCTGGGTCGACCGAAGTTCCATCGTCGGCTCCATCGGCGTGATCTTCGCCAGCTTCGGCTTTCCCGACCTGATGGCCCGTCAGGGCGTCGAGCGCCGGGTGGTCACGGCAGGCAAATCGAAAAGCTTCGCCGACCCGTTCCTGCCGCAGAAACCCGAGGACGTGGATCGGCTGAAGGCCCTGCAGACGCCGATCCATCAGGCCTTCATCGACCATGTGAAACAAAGCCGCGGCACCCGGCTCGACCAGACGGCGGACCTGTTCAATGCCGACATCTGGGTCGGGCAGCAGTCCGTCGACCTTGGCCTGACCGACGGCCTCGCGCATCTGGTTCCCAAGCTGAAGGACCTATATGGCGACAAGGTCAAACCGGTGCCTTACGGGCGCAAGCGCAGCCTGTTCCAGCGGTTCGGCCTGTCCCTTGCCGATGAAACCCTGGGCGCGGTCGAGGATCGCGCGCTTTGGGCAAGGTACGGGCTCTAGATGCTGTTCAAGGTCATCCTCGTCTTTCTCGGAGCCATGGTGCTGGTCGCGCTTATCGGTCGCGCGCTGTTTCCATCGGCCTTGCCGCGCGTGATGCGCAAACGGCAGGTGGCGAAAAAGTGCAACCGCTGCGGACGCCCGCTCGTCGGACAGGCACCCTGCGACTGCGGCGGGGGCGCGAAATGACCGCACTGGTGACCGGGGCAGGCAAGCGGCTGGGACGGGCGATGGCGCTGTATCTGGCCGGTCGCGGCCATGATGTCGCCGTGCACTATGCCACGTCGCGCGCCGAAGCCGAGGCGGTGGCCGTCGAGATCCGCGCCATGGGCCGCCAGGCCCGGACCTTCCAGGCCGACCTCCTTTCCGAAGCGGAAGCGCAGGCCCTGATCCCCGCCGTCACCGAAGCCCTCGGCCCCCTCACCGTCCTGGTCAACAACGCTTCGATCTTCGAATACGACCGGATCGACACCGCCACCCGGCAAAGCTGGGACCGCCACATCGGATCGAACCTGCGCGCGCCTTACGTCCTGACGCAAGGCTTCGCCCGCCAGTGTCCCCCCGCCACCCGCGACGAAAACGGCGAACCGCTGGCGCAGGGCCTGATCGTCAACCTGATCGACCAGCGCATCCTGAAACTGACGCCCGAGTTCTCGACCTACACCATCGCGAAGATGGGCCTCTGGGCCCTGACCCGGACAGCGGCGCAGGGGCTGGCCCCGCATGTCCGCGTCAACGGCATCGGGCCGGGTCCGACGCTGCAGGGAACACGCCAGTCGGCAGCGCATTTCGCCCGCCAGCGCGCCGCGACCGTGCTTGGCAGGGGGGCCTCTGCGGCGGACATCACCGCGGCCCTGGGCTTTTTCCTCGACAGTCCGGCGGTCACCGGCCAGTTCATCGCGGTCGATGGCGGCCAGCATCTTGCCTGGCAAACCCCCGACGTTCTGGGCGTGGAATAGGCTTTCCAAAGCGGCTCCGCGTCAACTTGTCCACTTCTCACGCAGCCGTCACAGCATCGTCACAATTCGCTTGGGATTTCAGGGATTTGCGCCGAACGGGAAAATCTTTTCAATAGTATCAACGGGTTGAATTTGTGCCTAAAAAACAGGCAACCGCAGGAAGGGGGCCAAATACAAGGGAAATTCCATGCTCGCGAAAT
>JBIJDO010000326.1:0-3832 GCA_044344105.1 Tabrizicola sp. | reverse complement strand
GCGAGGATCTGCGAGGCCATGACAGCGTCCTGCGCCTAAGCGTCCACCGCGCCGAGGCGGGGCGCTTCTTCTGGCGGGCGGAGGAGTTCGACCTTGCCCGACCGGAAGAGCCGCAGCGGCTGGACCGGGCCCCAGCCGTGGCCGTCGGCAGCGATCTGGAGGAGGTGCCGGTCGCGATCATGACCTTCGGGCCGGACGGGATCATGCGGATCGCGAACCTTGCGGCGCGCGAGCTGATCTGGAAGGGCGAGCTTCGCGCCGCGATGTTCCACGATCTCTTCGAGGGGCTGGGGCGGCCGGTGTCGGAATGGCTGGCCGATGTCGTCGCAGGCCGGCATCCCGGCGGGTCCGAGGTGCTGCGGGTCAGGGGGTCGGACGAGGACCGCTACCTGCAGGTGACGCTGCGCCGCTATGTCGACGGCGGACGCCCCGGTGCGCTGGCGATCCTGAACGATGCGACGCGGCTGAAGACGCTTGAGGCGCAGTTCGTCCAGAGCCAGAAGATGCAGGCCATCGGCCAGCTTGCAGGCGGGATCGCGCATGACTTCAACAACCTTCTGACCGCGATCTCGGGGCACTGCGACCTTCTGTTACTGCGCCATGGGCGCGAGGACCTGGACTTTGCCGACCTGGAGCAGATCCGCCAGAACGCCAACCGGGCGGCCTCGCTGGTCGGCCAGCTTCTGGCGTTCTCGCGCAAGCAGACCCTGCATCCCGAAGTGCTGGACCTTGAGGACCTCTTGTCCGACCTGACCCATCTCTTGAACCGGCTGGTGGTCGAGCGCGTCGGCCTGACGCTGGGCCATATCGGACATGAGGGCAACAAGCCCCTGGGTCGCATCCGGGCGGACAAGCGCCAGGTGGAACAGGTACTGATCAACCTTGTGGTCAACGCCCGCGACGCGATGCCGGACGGCGGCAGCATCCGCATCGAAACCGAAGCCGTCACGCTGGCCGAGGAACTGAAGCGCGACAGGGCCACGGTTCCGGCCGGAGACTATGCGGTGATCCGGGTCATCGACACCGGCGTGGGCATTCCCGAGCATCAGCTGCGCCAGATCTTCGAACCCTTCTTCACCACCAAGCGCGTCGGCGAGGGAACCGGTCTTGGCCTGTCGATGGCCTACGGCATCGTCAAGCAGTCCGGCGGGTTCATCTTCGTCGATTCCACCTTGGGGCAGGGGACCGCGTTCTCCCTGTACTTCCCGGTCTTTGACGGCCCGGCCCTGTCCCCCGCGACGGCAGAGCCGCGGCGGACGCCGCAGAAACAGGGAGAGGGGATCATCCTGCTGGTCGAGGACGAAGCCTCGGTCCGGGCCTTTGCCAGCCGGGCGCTCAGCCTGCGGGGCTATACCGTGCTGGAAGCCGCCAGCGCCGAGGAGGCCCTGGCCCGGCTGGAGGACCGGACGCTGGAGATCGACCTTTTCGTGACCGACGTGGTGATGCCCGGCCTGGACGGCCCGGCATGGGTGCGCCAGGCGCTGGAGACGCGCCCGAACGTCAAGGTGATCTTCGTCTCCGGCTATGCCGAGGATGCGCTGTCGGAGGACACGACCCGCATTCCGAACTCGGTCTTCCTGCCGAAGCCGTTTTCGCTGAACGACCTGACGAACACCGTCCAGTCGCTGTTGCGGTAAAGCGGAACGACCCTTTCGGGACTCGACTCTGGCGGCAAACTGTCGAGCAGTCGAAAGATTTTCTGGAAAATTCTTGGACGGCTCTTCTGTGGTCAACTGCGCCAGGGTGTGGGTCCGGAAAGCTTCAACCCGTGCTAGCCGCGCAGAAGCCGTGCCGCCGCCGGCGCGAAATAGGTCAGGATGCCGTCGCAGCCGGCGCGCTTGAACGCCATAAGGCTTTCGACCATCGCTTTCTCGCCGTCGATCCAGCCATTGGCGGCGGCGGCCTGGATCATCGCGTATTCGCCCGAGACCTGGTAGGCGAACGTCGGCGCGCCGAAGGTGTCCTTCACCCGGGCACAGATGTCGAGATAGGGCATGCCGGGCTTGACCATGACCATGTCCGCCCCTTCGGCCAGATCGCGCGCCACCAGGCGCAGCGCTTCGTCGGTGTTGGCCGGGTTCATCTGGTAGGTCTTCTTGTCACCCTTCAACGCGCCACTGGCCCCGACCGCATCGCGGAACGGACCGTAGAAGGCGCTGGCATATTTGGCGGCGTAGCTGAGGATCGCGGTGTCCTTGTGACCGGCACCCTCAAGGGCTGCCCGCATCGCGCCGATCCGGCCGTCCATCATGTCCGAAGGTCCAAGGATGTCCGCCCCGGCCTCGGCCTGGGCAAGGCTCATCTTCACCAGCGCTGCGACGGTTTCATCGTTCTTGATGATCCCGTCGACCACCAGCCCGTCGTGGCCATGCGCGTTGTAGGGGTCAAGCGCCACGTCGGTCATCACCGCGATGCCTGGAACCGCAGCCTTGATCGCCCGGATCGCGCGGTTGGTCAGGTTCTCGGGGTTCCAGGCCTCGGCGCAGTCCGCCGTCTTGAGCACCGGGTCGGTGTAGGGAAAGAGGCAGATCGCCGGAATGCCAAGGTCCTGCGCGGTTGCCACGGCCTCGACCACCAGATCCTGGGACAGGCGTTCCACCCCCGGCATCGAGGCGACCGGCTGGCGCTGGTTCTGCCCGTCGCACAGGAACACCGGCCAGATCAGGTCGGAGACCGTCAGGCTGGTCTCTTGCGTCAGCGCCCGAAGCGGTGCCGTCCGGCGCAGCCGCCGAAAGCGCGACATCGGATAGGGCGCGGGTACGGGCTGCATGTCAGGCTCCTTCCTTCGCGTGCAAGCGGGGACTTGCGGCTTGGCCTTCTGCCTGCCATGGAAAGGCCAGCACCTCAAGGCGGCAGTCGGTCTTCCGCGAGCGGGAAAGGAGAAGATGCCGGTGGATATCCTTGAAACGGCGTTCGAAGTCATCGACATGCGGTCGTTTTCCAATCTGTGGTACTGGATCGTGCTGGCGGTGCTTTGGTCTTCGACCAGCTACTGGGTGCTGGGCGTGCCGTACGAGATGATCCAGCGCGCGCGCCGCGAGGGTGGCCAGCTGCAGCAGGATGTCGAGGATCTGGTCCGCATCAACGTGACCCGGTTCCTGGGGATGGTGGAGGCGGGGTCGCTGGTGTTCAGCGCCTTGGCCGCGTTCTGGCTTTCGGCGCTGGCGATCCTGGCATTCTACTACGACGTCGAGTTCGCCCAGGCGGTGTTTCTTCTGCTCGGACCGATGGTGTTCGTCGTCTGGGCCAGCATCCGCACCGGACGCCGGATCCTGGCGGGGGAGAACGCGGGTGACGCCTTGCATCACCGGCTGATCGTGCACCGGCGGATCGTGCAGGTGATCGGGATCTTTGCCATTGCCGTCACAGCACTTTACGGCACCTGGCAGAACATCAACGTCTCGATCCTGCACTAGAGACGGGACGCAGTCCGGATGTCCGCAGAACGCATCTTGATGGGCGGGGCGCCCGAAGGCTTTGACGCCCGTATTCTGGCACGGGAACTCGGCCGTGGGCAGCCCGTCGTCTTTGTCGCCCGTGACGACAAGCGGGCCGAGGCGATGCGCGTGGCGCTTTCCGTACAGGCGCCCGAAGTCGCGGTGCTGGAGTTTCCCGCCTGGGACTGCCTTCCCTTCGACCGGGTCAGCCCGAACCCCGAGATCAGCGCCCGGCGGATGGCGACGCTGTCGCTGCTGGCGGACGGGGTGGCGCAGCCGTTCGTCCTGATCACAACGCTGAATGCCGCCACGCAGCGCCTGCCCGCGCGGGATGTGGTGCGCATGGCCTCGTTCCGGGCGACCGTCGGGGAACGGGTCGATGAGGCGCGGCTGAA
>JBIJDO010000390.1:0-3134 GCA_044344105.1 Tabrizicola sp. | reverse complement strand
CTCGCGCGGATGGGGTTTTCCCCGGTGTCGACAGTGGCGGAGCCGGGGGACTATGCGCTTCGGGGCGGGATCGTCGACATCTATCCGCCGGGGCCGGGGGGGCCGATCCGGCTGGACTTCTTCGGCGATGTGCTGGACGGGGCGCGGCGGTTCGATCCCGAGACGCAGCGGACGGTGGAAAAGCTGAAATCTGTCGCGTTTTCCGGAGTTTCCGAAGTGATCCTCGACGAGGCGGCGATTGCCCGGTTCCGGCAGAACTACCGGATCGCGTTCGGTGCGGCGGGAACGGACGATCCCCTGTACGAGGCGGTCAGCGCGGGCCGCAAGCATCAGGGGATGGAGCACTGGCTGCCGTTTTTCCACGCCCGGCTGGAGACGCTGTTCGACTATCTGCCGGGTGCCTCGGTCGTGCTGGACGATCAGGTGACCCCGGCGCGGCTGGCGCGGTGGGAGGGGGCCTTCGACAGCTACGAGGCGCGGGCCGAGGCCATGGCGGCGAAGGGTCGGATCGACACGGTCTACAAGCCGGTCCCGGCGGGAGAGTTGTATCTGGACGATGCCGCCTGGGAAGCGGCGGTTGCGGCGTCCCGCGTGGTGCAGCTTTCGCCCCTGCCGCAAAGTCCCGGGCCGGGGGTTCTTGACGCCGGTGCGCGGGCCGGGCGAAACTTCGCGCCGGAACGCCAGCAGGAGAAGATCAATCTTTTCGCAGCCTTGGCCGAGCATGTTCAGGCACTTTCGCGATCGGGCCAGGTGGTCATCGCCTCGTGGTCCGAAGGGGCGCGGGAAAGGCTGAAGGGGCTTCTGGCCGACAACGGCCTGACCGGAGCGCGGGAGATTGCCGATTTCCGCGCCGTGACGGACGGGAAGGGCGGGCTTTACCTTGTCGTCTGGCCCCTGGAGGCGGGGTTCGTGGCCCCCGGTCTGGCGGTGATTTCCGAACAGGACGTGCTGGGCGAGCGGCTGACCGCCAAGCCGCGGCGCAAGCGCAAGGCCGACAATTTCCTGCGCGAAGCGGATTCGCTTTCTCCGGGCGATCTGGTGGTGCATGTCGAGCATGGTGTCGGCCGGTATCTGGGGATCGAGACGATCACCGCCCTTGGGGCTCCGCATGCCTGCGTGATGCTGGAATATGCCGAGAACGCAAAGCTTTATCTGCCGGTGGAGAATATCGAGCTTCTCAGCCGCTATGGCCATGAAGAGGGGCTCCTGGACCGTCTGGGGGGCGGGGCCTGGCAGGCGAAGAAGGCGAAACTCAAGGAGCGGATCAAGGAGATCGCCGACCGGCTGATGCGGATCGCCGCAGAGCGCGCTTTGCGCCATGCGCCGGTCCTGGAAGCCCCGCATTCGATCTGGGAGGCCTTTGCGGCGCGTTTCCCGTACCAGGAGACCGACGACCAGCTGGCCGCCATCGCCGATGTGGTGGCGGACCTCGAGAAGGGTTCGCCGATGGACCGGCTGATCGTCGGCGATGTGGGTTTCGGCAAGACCGAGGTCGCGATGCGGGCAGCCTTCGTCGCAGCGCTGTCGGGGATGCAGGTCGCGGTGATCTGCCCGACGACGCTGCTGGCGCGGCAGCACTACCGCAGCTTTGCCGAGCGCTTCCGGGGTTTTCCCATCTCGATCCGACCCTTGTCGCGATTTGTTGCCGCAAAAGAGGCCAATGCCACGCGGGCCGCGATTGCCGACGGCACGGTGGACATCGTCGTCGGCACCCATGCGCTTCTGGCCAAGGGGATCAGCTTCAAGAAGCTGGGTCTCCTGGTGATCGACGAAGAGCAGCATTTCGGCGTTGTTCACAAGGAACGGCTGAAGGAAATGCGGTCCGAGGTCCATGTGCTGACCCTGACGGCGACGCCGATCCCGCGCACGCTGCAGCTGTCGCTCACCGGCGTGCGCGACCTGTCGATCATCGCGACACCACCGGTCGACCGGCTGGCGATCCGCACCTACGTCTCGGAGTTCGACACGATCACGATCCGCGAGGCGATCCTGCGCGAACGCTATCGCGGCGGGCAGACCTTCTATGTCGTGCCGCGCATCGCCGATCTGCCGGAGATCGAGGATTTCCTGAAGACCCAGGTCCCCGAGGCGTCCTATGTCATCGCGCATGGCCAGCTTGCGGCGGGCGATCTGGACGACCGGATGAACCAGTTCTACGACGGCAAGCACGATGTGTTGCTGGCCACCTCGATTGTTGAAAGCGGGCTGGATATTCCCACGGCAAACACGATGATTGTCCACCGTGCAGACATGTTCGGCCTGAGCCAGTTGTACCAGATCCGGGGTCGGGTGGGCCGGTCCAAGACCCGCGCCTACTGCTACCTGACGACCAAGCCGCGCGCGCCGCTGACGCCACAGGCGACGAAACGACTGCGGCTTCTGGGCAGCCTCGACAGCCTCGGGGCCGGGTTCAACCTCGCGTCCCATGACCTCGACCTGCGCGGGGCGGGCAACCTTCTGGGCGAGGAACAGTCGGGCCATATCCGCGAAGTCGGCTACGAGTTGTACCAGCAGATGCTGGAAGAGACGATTGCCCGGATCAAGTCGGGCGAGTTGCAGGGCCTGACGGCCATCGACGACGACTGGTCGCCGCAGTTGAACCTCGGGGTCCCGGTGATGATCCCGGAAAGCTATATCCCGGACCTCGACATCCGGCTCGGGCTTTACCGCAGGCTCTCGGGTCTGGGCACCAAGGTCGAGCTGGAAGGGTTTGCCGCCGAGCTGATCGACCGCTTCGGTCCCCTGCCGAAAGAGGTCAACACGCTGATGCTGATCGTGCGGATCAAGGCGATGGCAAAGCGGGCGGGCATCTCGCGGCTGGATGCCGGGCCGAAGGGCGCGACGATCCAGTTCCGGGGCGACAAGTTCGCAAACCCCGCCGGGCTGGTGGATTTCCTGAAGGCGCAGGGTCCTGCCGCGCGCGTCAGCGGCAACAAGATCGTCCTGACCGGCGAGATGAAGACGGAAGCCGACCGGATCAAGGGCGCCTTCAACATCGCCCGGGATCTGGCCGAGGTGGCCAAAGCCGCGAAACGCTAGGTGTGAACTCTCAGGAGGTTGTTCACCCGGAACGGGGTTAGGCTGCAATCGCCAAACTCCAGCCGAGGACCCGCAAGGATGAACAACCCGCATCA
>JBIJDO010000135.1:0-6991 GCA_044344105.1 Tabrizicola sp. | reverse complement strand
GACGCTGTCGGGCGGGCAGTTGCAACGCGCGCTTCTGGCGGGGGCGCTTCTGGGCAAACCCGACCTGTTGATGCTGGACGAACCGACGCAAGGCCTGGACCAGCCGGGCGAGGCGGCGTTCTACCGCCTGATCGAGACGGTCCGCCGCGATACCGGGGCGGCCGTCCTGATGATCAGCCACGATCTGCATGTCGTCATGGCGGCCTCAGACCGGGTGATCTGCCTCAACGGCCACATCTGCTGCGAGGGCACGCCACGGACCGTGTCCAACGCACCGGAGTATCGCGCGCTTTTCGGTCTCGGGACGCAAGGCGCGCTGGCGCTGTACCGCCACGAGCACGATCACGGGCACGATCACGGGCACGACCACGGACGCGCGGACGGCCAGCCACACCGGCATGACCATGCTTGACGATTTTCTGGTACGCGCAGGGCTTGCCGCGGTCGGGCTTTCGCTTGCAACGGGGCCTCTCGGGGCCTTTGTCGTCTGGCGGCGGATGGCGTATTTCGGCGACGCGACGGCCCATGCGGCGGTGCTGGGTGTCGCTCTGGCGCTTGCCACCGACCTGCCCATCGGCCTTGGCACGCTGGTTGTCGCCCTGGCCATGGCCATCACGGTGGCCGGACTGTCCGCGCGCGGTTGGGCGATGGACACGACGCTGGGGGTCCTGGCCCATTCGGCGCTGGCCTTCGGGCTGGTCGCGGTCAGCTTCTTTCCCTCGGTCCGGACCGATCTGTCGAGTTACCTCTTCGGGGACATCCTTGCCGTCAGCCGGGCCGAGCTTGGTCTGGTCTGGCTGGGCGCGCTGGCCGTGCTTGGCCTGCTTGCCTGGCGCTGGCAGGCGCTTCTTACATCGACGCTCAGCGAGGATCTGGCGCATTCCGTGGGCATCCGCCCCGACCGGGAGCGCCTGGTGCTGGTCGTGGCATTGGCGCTGGTCGTCGCGGTCGCGCTGAAGATCGTCGGTGCGCTGCTGATCGCCGCCATGCTGATCATTCCGGCGGCTGCGGCGCGGGCCCTGGCGCGGACGCCCGAGGCCATGGCGGGACTTGCCGTTGCAATCGGGGCACTGTCGGGTCTGGGCGGCCTTGGCCTGTCGCTGTGGCAGGATACGCCCACCGGTCCGTCGATCATCGTGGTCGCTGCAGGATTGTTTGCAGGGGCCTCGCTGCGCAGGCAGGCTTGAGCGGATGAAAATCTTTCCGTCTTGCCCGAAGCTTGCCAGAATCTGCGTATAGGGTCCGGAGAGCGCAACAGGAACCAAAGCCCGTGATACGACTGGTCGGCTCGCTTCTCATGGTGGTCATCACTGCAGGTGGCTACATGTACCTTGATTTCAAGATGTCATCCCGCTGGGCAAGCAGCGAGGATGCCGAAGGATTGACCCTTACCGAGTACCTGGGCGGCCTGTCCGGCCGGATCGGGGGACTTGGCGGGTCGGCCTCGGCCTCTGGCCTGCCGACCAGGCTTGCGGACATGCTGCCGAAACCGCCGGAGGGCTGGACGGTCAGGCCGACGGTCGCGGAAGACATCGAAGGTTTCCTGCCCAAGGACCGCAAGAAGGTGGACAAGAAGGCCCTGTCCTATGTGCAGAAGATGGCCGTCGCCGACTCCGGCAAGGGGGTGGAGGCGGTCGCGCTGACCTATGAGAAGGGCGACCGCAAAGTCGTGATCAAGGCGGTCCGCTATCCGAATTTCATCTTCACCAGCTTCATGGCGATGCAGCAGCGGTTCGAACTGCAGATGAGGGCGGCAGAGTATCGCGGGACCGAGTTCATGTCGGTGCGCGGGCTGGACGTGACCGAGGACCTTTTGCCGGAAGGCTTCCGGGCGCGCTATTTTCTGGCGGATGTCGGGGCGCAGATCCACCTGCGGGTCATGGTGCCGAAACGAATGGGTGACAGGGACCTGGTCCCGTTCTTCGAGACCCTGCAGGTCAAGGCGATGAATGCCAGCGTGATCGACAAGACCGAGGGTCTGGGCGAGGTTCCGGTGATCGTGCTGGCGTCGGAACTGGATGAGGCGGCGCGCGCCGACTATGTGGCGACCCTTGCCGAGCGCGAAGCGCGCGACGCCGCCGCAAGCGCCGAGGCGCTGAAGGAGGCCGAGGCGAAGGCGGCGGAAGAGGCAGCAGACGACAAGGCGGGGGGCGGTCTCTTCGGCGGGCTTTTCGGTGGCGGGGACGCAAGCAGCGCCGAAGTCACGACCGAGGGCGGGACGATGTCGATCGACTGCGACAAGGGCAAGGACGGCGTCAAGCGCTGCAAGGTCGAAACCGTCGTCGAGGAATGACCGGCGGTCCGATGGCTGCGCGGCCTAAAACCGAAGGCCCGAGAACCGGGATGGCTGCTGCGGCACGCCGGGCAGGACGCAGAGCATCTCGTACAGGAGGTTCGCGCCGATCAGCGCGGTGTTGCCGCTGGGGTCGTAGGGCGGCGAAACCTCGACCAGATCAGCGCCGACAATGTTCAGCCCCTGCGCGCCCCGGATGATCTCCAGCGCCTGCCAGGTGGTAAGACCGCCCGGCTCGACCGTGCCGGTGCCGGGGGCGAAGGCGGAATCGAGGCTGTCGATGTCATAGCTGATGTAGACCGGGGCGCTGCCGATCCGGTCGCGGACCTGCGCCATCAGGCCGGTCAGCGGTTTGTGCCAGCACTCCTCGGCCTGCACCACCGTCCAGCCCTGCCCGCGCGCCCAGTCGAAATCTTCCGGCGCATAGCCGGTGCCGCGCAGGCCGATCTGGAACACCTTGTCGTTCAGAAGGCAGCCGTCTTCCCAGGCGCGGCGGAAGGGGCAGCCATGGGCGACCGTCTCGCCGAACATCGTGTCGTTGATGTCGGCATGGGCGTCGATGTGGATCAGCGCGACGGGGCCGTGGCGTTCCCTGATCGCCCTGAGGATCGGCCAGGTCAGGGTATGGTCGCCGCCAAGGGTCAGGGGGATGGTGCCGTGGGACAGGAACTCGCGGTACTGCGCGGTGATGATGTCGACCGTCTTCTTCAGGTCGAAGGTGTTGATCGCGACATCGCCGAGGTCCGCGACCTGCAGGTGGTCGAAGGGGGCGGCACCGGTGGCCATGTTGTAGGGGCGCAGCATGCGGCTTTCGTCGCGGATCGCCCTTGGCCCAAGTCGGGTGCCGGGTCGATTGCTGGTGCCGTGGTCCATCGGGATGCCGATGAACGCCGCGTCGAGCCCCTTGGCAGTGGCAGCGGACGGCAGCCGCATCATCGTCGCCGGGCCGCCGAACCGGGGCATGTCATTGCCGCCAAGCGGCTGGTTGAACCTGGTCATCGGCCTTTTCCCCTTAGCCAGTCGGTGATGAGCCGCCGGTGCCGCTCGCCCGAGTAGCTCGGGAAATGCCCGCCATGCACCACGCGGACGGGCAGCCGCAGAAGGCGTTCCATCGAGGCGATGTACTGCCACTGCTCCAGGTCGCTGGTGCCTTCGACCAGGTCCCCGTCATAGACGATGTCGCCGGAAAAGAGGATGCCGGTCGCCGCCTCCCACAGCGCGATGCCGCCGGGGGAATGGCCGGGCGTGTGGATCACCTGAAACTGCCGGTCGCCCAGATCGACCACATCGCCGTCCCAGAGGAGGCGCGTCGCAGGGGCGCTTCCGACTTCGTAGGCTTCTGACCGATACGGCAGGGGCGGCAGCGTCTCGAAGATGTCGTCGGTCACATACTTGTCCGCGAGCGTGTTCTCACGTGTCGGCGCGCGGAGAAGATGCGCTTCGGCCGCGTGACAGAGGCGGCAGGAAAACTCGTGGTGCAGGCCGATATGGTCGAAATGCGTGTGGCTCGCCACGGCCTGCAGCGGACGGCCAGTCACCAGGGCCACATGATCGCGGAGGGAGACGACCCCCATGCCGCTGTCGACCAGCATGTCGCCGTCGCGGCCCCGAACGTGCCAGACGTTGCAGCGATAGTATTCCCGGATATGCGGCTCGTCGATATGGGTGACCCCGTCGCCCAGGGACCGCAACCGCCACCAGTCTTCCGGCTTCGCTCGTCTCACGGCAGCACCACATGTCCTTCGGCACCAAGGTCCAGCACCGCGCCAACCTCTGGTGCCGCAGTCTGCGGCAGATGCACCACCAGCTGCAAGTCGGGGGCGGTCACCGGCGACACATGCACGCGCACGTGGGTCCCGAAAAAGGCGGCATCCCCGACCTTGCACTTCCCGATGCGCAGAGGGCCGGCAGGGCTGATCGCCTCGGGCCGGATCAGAAGCGTCCCGTCCGCCACCGGAACCGGGCCGAACGGGGCAAGCCCGCCCTTCACCGGAATGCGGTTCACCTCGCCCATGAATCCGGCGGTGAACAGCGTCTTCGGGCGCAGATACACCTCGCGCGGGGGACCGGCATCCTCGATCCGGCCCGCATTCATGACCACGATCCGGTCAGCGATGGCCATCGCCTCTTCCTGGTCGTGGGTGACATGCACAAAGGTCGTGCCCACACGACGCTGGATCGCTTTCAGCTCGTCCTGCATCTGACGACGCAGCTTCAGGTCGAGCGCCCCAAGCGGCTCGTCAAGAAGGAGGACATCCGGCTCCACCGCAAGCGCACGGGCCAGCGCCACCCGCTGCCGCTGCCCGCCGGACAGTTCATGCGGGCGCCGGTCCCCGCGCCCGTCCAGTCCGACAAGTGCCAGCATTTCCTCGGCCTTTGCCGTCCACTTCGCCCGTTCGATCCCCCGCATCCGCAGACCGAAGGCGACATTGTCGCGCAGGGACAGATGCGGAAACAGCGCATAGTCCTGAAAGACCGTCGTGGTCGGGCGGTGCTTCGGCGCGACCCCGGTCATGTCACGGCCACCGATCAGCACGCGGCCCGCCGTCGGCTCGGCGAACCCGCCGATGATGTTCAGAAGCGTGGTCTTGCCGCAGCCCGAGGGGCCGAGAAGCACCACAAACTCCCCCGCCCCGATCTCAAGGCTGACGTCGTCAAGCGCTGTCGCCGCACCATAGCGTTGGGACACCGCAAGGATCGACACGGCGGCGGTCATTTCGCCCTCCGGAAGACCAGAAGTTCCAGGAGGATCACCAGCGTCACCGAGACCAGGAAGACCAGCGAGCCGACCGCATTGGTGGCGGGTGACAGGCCGGATTTCAGCATCGACCAGATTTCCACCGGCAGGGTCACATCGAAGCGGGTGAGAAGGAAGGCGATGATGAACTCATCCCAGCTGAAGGTCACGGACAGAAAGAAGGCGGCGGCAAGGGGGGCCGCCAGCATCGGGGCCGACACCAGCGCCAGCACCTGCCATTCCCCCGCACCAAGGTCGCGCGCGGCGCGTTCGGCGGTCTTCTGGTGATCGCCCATCGCCGCGTAGGTGATCGCAAAACACAGCGGCAGGTTGATCACCACATGGCCGATTCCGGCGGCGAAGAGCGAGGGACGGAGGCCGATCTGGCTGAAGAGGTTCAGAAGGCCGAGCGCGATGATCAGGTAGCTGACGGTCAGGGGTGCGATGAGCACGCCACGCATCGATGCGGAGCCGGGCAGGCGGACACGGGCAAGGGCGTGGGCGGCCAGAAAGCCGAGGATCAGCGCGATCAGCGAGGACAGCACCGCCACGAGAAGCGAGTTGAGAAGCGCTGCCACAAGATCTTCATTGCCCAGAACCTTGCCATACCAGTCCAGCGTCACGCCCTTCAGCGGCGGCACGGGCAGGCGGCCGTCCTGGAAGCTGAACGCCAAAAGGACAGCGACGGGCAGGAAGATGAAGACGTAGGCAGCGGCAAGGTAGACCCAGGAAAGGATGCGCATCATGCGGGCAGCCTCCTCGTGCGACTTCGTCTTCTCGTCGGTGGAGGCGCAGCGAGGAGTGACGAAGTCATCGACGAGCGTCCCATCACACCCGGTCCAGCCGCAGCCAGCGGCTTGATGCGAAATAGGCCAGCGTCACCACCGCCATCAGCACCACCGACAGGGCCGAAGCCAGGGGGAAGTTCCCGCTGCGGCCAAGTTGCAGCATGATCAACTGCGGCAGGGTCAGTTCGGTGTTCCCGCCCAGGATTTGCGGCGTGATGTAGTCGCCGATGCAGAGGACAAAGGTCAGGAAAGCCCCGGTCACCACCCCAGGAAGGGTCAGGGGCAGGATGACATGGACGAAGACCTGCCAGCGACTTGCGCCGAGATCCTGTGCGGCGCGGGCGTAGTTTGGCGGCAGCTGGATCAGGTTCGCATAGATCGTCAGGGTCAGGAGCATGACGAAGAAATGCACGAACCCGATCACCGTGGCCGCGCGGGTCGAGGCAATCTCAAGGGGTTCGGCGATGAGTCCAAGGCCCATAAGCGCCTTGTTCGCCACCCCGTTCTGGCCCAGCACCAGCAGCCAGGAATAGGATCTTACGACATAGGAGGTCCAGAACGGCAGGACGGCCATGAGAAGCGCCAGTCGCTGCCAGCGGGCGGGGACGCGAAAGGCAATGATCGCCGCCAGAGGGTAGGCAAGGACGACCGAGATCACCGTGACGACGGCTGTGATCTCAAGGCTGTTCCAGAGCGCGCCAAGCATCACCGGATCGGTGAAGATGCGCAGGTAGTTCCCGGCATCGAAACCGCGCACCACCTCACGCCCGTCCATGCTGGCGAAGGACAGGGCGATCATTCCAAGGAACGGCAGGACGAAGAATGCCGCCGTCCAGATCAGCGCCGGAGCGACAAGCGCCCAGCCCAGACGGCGGTCTCTTGCGGCAAGGCTCACGCGGGGTCTACTGCGCCAGCATCTCGGTCCAGAGATCCTGCATCGCGGTATCAAGGGCCGCATCCGGGATCGGGTACAGTTGCGCGCGTTTCAGGAACTCCGGCTGCTGGTCCCAGCGCAAGGTCGCCTTCTGCTCGGGCGTCAGCACCTCGCCGGCCTTGGCATTGGCGGGCATGCCCCAGTAGCAGGACGAGGTCGCCAGCCGCGCCTGGCCCTCGGGCGAGGTGATGTAGTTCACGAATTCCAGCGCAAGGTCGGGCTGGGTCGACCCGGCCACG
>JBIJDO010000133.1:0-7014 GCA_044344105.1 Tabrizicola sp. | reverse complement strand
GACGGGTCGGAAACCTCCTGGACGACTTCACGCCCGACGAATGCCAAAGATACCTTCGACATGCAGGGTATGCTTCAACCAAACCCTGACACGCTCTAGACGGACGGGCCGGACCCGTCCGTTTTCCTTTGCAGGTCAGGGTCTTCCTGACCGATGCCGCGAAAGATGAACCGGAACGGCAAGGCCCACAGGAACCCAAGCCCGACATAGATCAGAAGTTCCATGAGGAACGACGGGCGCTCCATCAACCCGACCAGGCTGACCGCCGCCACGACATAAAGCGGCAGGCCGACCAGCAGGATCACCAGTGCCCAGCGTCTGCGGGCCTTGTAGCTCAGCGCCATCTCGTCTCTCCTGGAACGCTCTACGTTCCCTTCGCGCACGCCGCGCGACCGCCGCGAAGAGCAGGCGAAGCCGCACGATGAGCGACCCGGTCAGTCCGCGAACGGGTCGGTCACCAGGATCGTGTCGTCCCGCTCCGGCGAGGTGGACACTAGCGCGACCGGGCACTGGATCAACTCCTCGATCCGCCGCACATACTTGATCGCCGCCCCCGGAAGTTCCGCCCAGGACCGCGCCCCGGCGGTCGTCTCGGACCAGCCCTCCAGCTCCTCATAGATCGGCGTGCAGCGTGCCTGCTCGTCTGCGGCGATGGGCAGATAATCCATCCGCCTGCCGTCGAGATCATAGGCCACACAGATCTTCAGGCGATCGAACCCGTCCAGCACGTCAAGCTTGGTCAGCGCGATCCCCGATACACCGCTCGTCGCACAGGTCTGCCGCACCAGCACCGCATCGAACCAGCCGCAACGGCGCTTCCGCCCCGTCACGGTGCCGAACTCATGGCCCCGCTCGCCAAGCCGCTCGCCGTCCGCGTCGTGCAGTTCCGCCGGGAACGGCCCTTCGCCGACCCGCGTGGTATAGGCCTTCACGATCCCGAGGACGAAGTCGATGGCCGTCGGCCCCACCCCCGTCCCCGTCGCCGCCTGCCCGGCGATGGTGTTGGACGAGGTCACGTAAGGGTAGGTTCCATAATCGATGTCCAGAAGCGACCCCTGCGCGCCCTCGAAGAGGATCCGCTTCCCCGCCCGCCGCGCCTCGGTCAGCACTTTCCAGACCGGCCCGGCATAGGGCCTGATCTTCGGCGCGATTTCCATCAGGCTCGCCTTCAGCGCCACCGGATCGACCGGCTCCAGCCCCAGCCCCGCCCGCAACGCATTGTGGTGCGTCAGAAGCCGCCCGATCCGGGTGTCCAGCGTCGCCGCATCGAAAAGGTCCGCGACCCGGATCGCGCGACGCCCGACCTTGTCCTCATAGGCCGGCCCGATCCCGCGCCCGGTGGTGCCGATCTTGGCAACGGAGGTCTGCGCCTCGCGGCCCCGGTCCAATTCGCCATGGATCGGCAGGATCAGGCTGGCATTTTCCGCCAGCATCAGGTTCTCGGGGCTGATCTCCACCCCCTGCCCGCGCAGCTTCTCGATCTCGGCCACCAGGTGCCAGGGGTCCACCACCACGCCGTTGCCGATGACCGACAGCTTTCCCCCCCGCACGATTCCCGACGGCAAGAGCGACAGCTTGTAGACCGTGTTGCCGATGACCAGCGTATGCCCGGCATTGTGCCCGCCCTGGAACCGCGCGATGACATCGGCGCGCTCGGACAGCCAGTCCACCAGCTTGCCCTTGCCCTCATCGCCCCACTGGGCCCCCACCACGACAACGTTGGCCATGTCCATCCTCGGTTAGTCACAAACGAGGCGGGGTATACCGGCAGGCCTGCGCAGGGGAAACCCTTCAAATGCGCCGCATGGCGACATGGACCCGGTGCAGACCCGGCCTCGCCGGTTGCCCGGGGCTTGGCAATTCTCCCGGTCCCGGCATAAGGTTCCGCCACCACATGTCTCGGGGCGGACCAATGGGCATTCTCCTGCGCTGGCTGGGCGCGTTTCTTCTTCTGGCCGCGATCTTCAACCCGACCGCGTGGAACTACGTGACCTGGGCACGCAGCGCCTGGGGCAACCAGACGCCGCTGATCGTCTTCACCGGCCTGATCCTTGCCGTCGTCGCCATGGTCTACCTCGTCGCCACCCTGCGCTCGATCGGCATCCTCGGCGCCGTGGTCATCGCTGCCATCTTCGCCGCCGGGCTCTGGGTGCTGACCGACTGGGGCCTCCTTGGCCTGCAGAACAACGCCCTGAACGTCTGGCTCGGCATCCTAGTCCTGTCGCTGATCCTTGGCATCGGCATGTCCTGGTCGATCCTGCGCCAGCGGCTCTCGGGTCAGCAGACAACGGACGAGGTCGACGGCTGACACGGCGCGGACCGCATGCGCCGGCCCAACCGCCTCCTCGACCCTTGCGCAGTCTCCCCCTTCCGCCTAGATAGGCGCGTCAGCCGCTAGAGAAGCGCTCCGGAGCCCCGCTTGGAAAACGTCGTCCTTACCATCCACCTGATCCTTGCCCTTCTGCTCATCGGCGTCGTGCTCCTGCAGCGGTCGGAAGGCGGCGGCCTTGGCATCGGCGGCGGTGGCGGCGGCACCATGTCAGCCCGCGGTGCGGCCACGGCGCTGACCAAGCTGACCTGGGTCTTCGCGACCGCCTTCATCGTGACCTCGATCACCCTGACCATCCTTGCCACCCGCTCGGGCGTCGGCGGTTCGGTGGTCGACAGCGTCGCCGCCGATGCCCCCGCTGCCGACACCGGCACGACCGAGGCTCCCGCCACCGGCGGCGGCCTTGCGGGCACCGACCTGACCCTGCCGGGCACCGCGACGACCGGAGATGCCCCCGCCACGCCGCCCCGCGCGGATGAGCCTGCGGCTCCGGCGACCAATCCCTGATCCCACAACTGCTTGGCGGGTGAACCGTTCCGCCCGCATGATCTAGCGGGCAGACGTTGCTAACCCCGGCGAGAGTCGCTATACCCCGACTCCCGTGGTGCCGCGATTCCACCCCACCCGAATCGCGTTTGAAAACACGGGGAGCCGCATTTGGCGCGTTACATCTTCATCACCGGCGGTGTGGTGTCCTCCCTCGGCAAGGGGCTTGCCTCGGCCGCTTTGGGCGCGCTTCTGCAGGCCCGTGGCTACACCGTCCGCCTGCGCAAGCTTGACCCCTACCTCAACGTCGACCCCGGCACGATGTCGCCCTTCGAGCACGGCGAGGTCTTCGTCACCGACGACGGCGCCGAGACCGACCTCGACCTCGGCCACTATGAACGCTTCACCGGCGTCCACGCCCGCCAGACCGACAGCATCTCCTCGGGCCGGATCTATTCCAACGTGCTGGAGAAGGAACGTCGCGGCGACTATCTGGGGAAGACCATCCAGGTCATCCCCCACGTCACCAACGAGATCAAGGACTTCCTCCGCATCGGCGACGATGAGGTCGACTTCATGCTCTGCGAGATCGGCGGAACGGTCGGCGACATCGAGGGGCTGCCGTTCTTCGAGGCGATCCGCCAGTTCATCCACGAACGCCCGCGCGGCCAGTCGATCCTGATGCACCTGACGCTTCTGCCCTACCTCGCGGCGAGCGGAGAGCTGAAGACCAAACCCACCCAGCACTCGGTCAAGGAACTGCAGTCCATCGGCCTTGCCCCCGACGTGCTCGTCTGCCGCAGCGAACACCCGATCCCGGACCGCGAGCGCGAAAAGATCGCCCTCTTCTGCAACGTCCGCAAGGAACACGTCATCCCGGCCTATGACCTGAAGACGATCTACCAGGCCCCGCTCGCCTACCATCAGGCGGGGCTTGACCAGGCGGTCCTCGACGCCTTCGGCATCACCCCCGCTCCGAAACCCAACCTTGCCCGCTGGGAAGACGTGATGGACCGCATCACCCACCCCGAAGGCGAGGTCCGCGTCGCCGTGGTCGGCAAATACACCCAGTTGGAAGACGCCTACAAGAGCATCGCCGAGGCGCTGACCCATGGCGGCATGGCGAACCGGACGAAAGTCCGCGCCGAATGGATCGACTCCGAGATCTTCGAACGCGAGGACCCCGCGCCGTACCTTGAACGCTTCCACGCCATCCTGGTTCCCGGCGGCTTCGGCGAACGCGGCACCGAAGGCAAGATCAACGCCGCCCGCTACGCCCGCGAGAAGAAGATCCCCTATCTCGGCATCTGTCTCGGCATGCAGATGGCCGTGATCGAAGCCGCCCGCACCCTTGTCGGGCTGAAGGATGCCGGAAGCGAGGAGTTCGACCACGAGGCGGGCGCAAAACGCTTCACCCCGGTCGTCTACCACCTCAAGGAATGGGTGCAGGGCAACCACACCGTCACCCGCAAGGCCTCGGACGCCAAGGGCGGCACCATGCGGCTTGGGGCCTATACGGCGAACCTGAAGGATGGGTCAGCCGTCGCCCGCATCTATGGCACCACCGTGATCGAGGAACGCCACCGCCACCGCTACGAGGTCGACGCCAAATACATCGCGGGGCTGGAGAAATGCGGGTTGATCTTCTCCGGCATGTCCCCCGACGGCAAGCTGCCCGAGATCGTCGAGGTCCGCGACCACCCCTGGTTCATCGGCGTCCAGTTCCACCCGGAGTTGAAGTCGAAACCCTTCGCACCGCACCCGCTGTTCGCGGACTTTGTGCGCGCGGCGGTGGAGGGGGCGAGGTTGGTATGAGGTTAACCCAGGCTATTGGCAACTGAAAGAACCGGGACCCCACCTGAAACCAACCGGAGTATCGTAGCCCCAACAGACAGCATACCATGCTTGCCCCTGCCATGTAGTGACTGAAGAGTATTCGCCAGGAGAGATAACCGTCATGCATCCGGGTGAATTGCTGCAGTAACCTTGATCGTACCAAGTCACATTTACTTGGTCTGAACAGCCGTTATAGAGGTTCGTGGAAGTCGAATCGTGACTAACGCTGATACATTGTTGCTGCGCGGATGCAGGACTTCCTTCAAATCCAAGTAGCAAGAACAGAATTGCAGCTGAATTTCTCATTCGGTCCTCCACTGTTAAAGCCATGTTCTGAGGATATCACGAATCTTATGAAAGGAAACCCGGCTATGACCTTGGCACTGCACTCAAGTGCTCAGGAAGCTGATGGGAAGCGTCAACGGGTAATCGCGCCAACATTGCGGCACGCTCTAAGCAAGCAAGGGTGCGTGCTCGCAGACATTGATGCTACCTCGTCAGGTTGCCATTCCTGCGTCTGATCTTAGGTTTCGTCCAACGAGGCACCAGTTCGACCGTAACACCGTTGCTCGAACCCCACCCGCCTTGTATGTTCCGCGCAAGCCTACGCTTTTCCGTCACGACGGCTTTCTCTTCTGCTTCTACTCGAACGAACTGCATCCCCTCGAACCGGCCCATGTCCACGTTTGGAACGTCGAGCGCGAAGCGAAGGTCTGGCTTCGACCAGAGGTCAGCGTGGCGGACAGCTTTGACCTTGACGCGAAGAAACTGCGCCGTCTGGTTTCGGTGATCGAAGCGCGGCGGGACGTGATCGAAAGGGCCTGGCATGACCATTTCGCCTGAGCGGGTGACATTCGACGAAGACAGCATGTGGGTCGCCCTGTCGGATGGTCGCACCCTCGGCGTGCCGCTTGCCTGGTTCCCGCGTCTGATGCGCGCCACCAAGGTTCAACGTGAGGCCGTCACCCTGTCGCCGATGGGCCTCCACTGTGACGCGCTGGACGAAGACAGATCGGTCGCGGGCCTGATCGCCGGTCGAGGCGACTTGGGCAGCATCGGCAAGGTTGCGTAGGTCGGGCTTCAGCCCGACTCCCCGTCCCGACCCACCCGCCTGCGGTGCGGCCCGCAAGGTTACCACCCCGGTAACGCCCACAGCCAAGCCCTTGATTTCCAAGGGCCCGCAAAACTGCCCACGCGTGGGCAGCCTGTCGTCTACTCCGTCACCACCGCCGCCGGTTCCGCCCCCTCTGGGTCCATCCCCCGCACGTCGAGATACCCGTCGTAGATCATCTTCAGCGCGACATAGAGGATCAGCACCAGGCCGACCCAGGCGATCCAGCGGTGGCGGGACAAGAGCCGTGCCACGAAGGTCGCCGCCAGCCCCATCAGCGCGACCGACAGCACGAGGCCGATGATCAGGACGGTCGGATGCTCGTAGGCCGCCCCCGCGACGGCGAGCACATTGTCGAGGCTCATCGACACGTCGGCGATGATGATCTGCACGGCGGCCTGCCGCAGCGTCTTGCGCGGCGCCCGGCCCGCGACCGTGCCGTCGGCGTTCAGGTCTGCCCCCTCCAGCGCCTCCTGCGCCTCGGCGCTGGCCTCGTCATGCCCTTCGCGCAGTTCGCGGTACATCTTCCAGCAGACCCAGAGCAGCAGGATGCCCCCCGCGAGCAACAGCCCGGTGATCCCCAGAAGCGTCGTCGTGATCATCGCGAAACCGATCCGCAGCACGGTCGCTGCAAGGATGCCGATCAGGATCGCCTTGTTGCGCTGCTCCTTCGGCAGGCCGGCGGCGGCGAGCCCGATGACCACGGCATTGTCGCCCGCAAGGACGAGGTCGATCATGATCACCTGACCAAGCGCGGTCAGGCCGGGGCCGGTGAAGATTTCGTTGAAGATGTCCTGTAGCACGTCTGGCCCCTGTCCCCGCTCGGTATCGGGACTGCATAGTGGGAAGGTCCGCGCACATCAACCGCCTTCGGCAGCGCCCTTGCGTCCCGCCGCCGCCTCGGGCTAGGCCATGGACCATGCTTTCCTACCAGCATCTCTATCACGCCGGGAACCTGGCCGATGTCCAGAAGCACGCCGCCCTGGCCTGGGTGCTGGATTATCTCACCGCCAAGGACAAGCCGCTGACCTATATCGAGACCCATGCCGGGCGCGGGGTCTATGATCTGACAGCGGACGAGGCGGTCAGGACCGGCGAAGCGGCAGCGGGCATCGCGCTGGCCGAGAGGCTTTTTCCCGCCGACCACCCCTACCGGCAGCGGCTGGACGAGGCGCGCGCGGCCCACGGGCCCGACGCCTATCCCGGATCGCCGCTGATCGCGGCCCTGAGCCTGCGCGAAACCGACACGATC
>JBIJDO010000212.1:0-5462 GCA_044344105.1 Tabrizicola sp. | reverse complement strand
CGCAGCATCCTGATGACCGACAGCCGGGTGCTTCGGGGCGAGCTGCACGCCGATCCGGTGCTCGGCCCCCTGCACCGCACCGCCGTCGCCTGGCGGCGGGCCCGGTTCCGCGCCCTGATGACCGAGGAACGCTGGCGGGCGCTTTACGGGCGTCTTCTGATGGCGCCGGTGTCGCGTGTCCTGGGTCGGGCCGAGGCCGAGTCGATCTGGAAGCCGCGCGGCACGGATTGAGGGCGTGGTGCGCGCGCGAACCAGGTTCTGCAACTTTCGGTTGAAATGTGGCCGACACCTCCGCCCAAAGCGGCGCGTTTGACACGGATCGCGGTGTCAGTTCCACAACGGGGGCTTGTTCTGGCCATCTTCTCCCGCCAAGGTTCCGCATAATTCCAACCGAAGCCGCTCCGCCGTCATGTTCGCCATGCCCGACCCGTCCCAGCCGCCAGACTGGCAGCGCCAGATGCGCAAGATCGCCGAAGGAGACGGCGATTTTCTGGCGTTGGGCGACAGGCACTATGCCTTCTTTGCCGAGGAACTTCCCCAGCTTCTGGTCACGTTCGAGGATGCCGCAGCGCTCCGGGACCGGTCCGACCTGCTGCCCGAGCATTTCACGCTGGCCCAGTCGAACGGCTGGTCGATCCTGACGATCCTCTGCGAAGGCGAGACCTGGTGGCGCGATCCGGCGGTGTTCCGCTATTTCGACCGGCTGTCGGATGACGGGTTCCTCGAGGACTTCGACAAGGTGGTGTTCTATGGTGCGGGGGCGGCGGGCTATGCGGCTGCGGCCTATTCGATCACCGCCCCGCAAGCCGAACTCGTGCTGGTAGCGCCCCGCGCCACGCTGGACCCGGCCCTTGCCGGCTGGGACGAACGGCACCGGATCGCCCGGCGGATCAACTTTCGCGGCCGCTACGGCTATGCCCCGGACATGACGGAAAGCGCGTCGCGGGTCTGGCTGATCCATGACCCTCTGCATCTGCCCGACGCGATGCATGCCGCCCTCTTCCAGCGGCCCTGGGTCACGCCCCTGCGCGCGCGCTACACCGGCGAGGGGACCGAGGACACGCTGCGCGAGATGAAGGTCCTGGACCGGATCCTCGAAGCGGCGATGGCGGGCAAGCTGTCGACCGACCTCTTCTCCTGGCTCTGGCGCGGCCGGCGGTCGAACAGCAGCTACCTGCGCGCGATTCTGGCTGCAGCCCGCCTGTCGGGCCACCCGCGGCGCGAGATCAAGATCTGCCGGTCGGTCACCGCACGGCTGAACGCGCCACGCTTTGCCCGGCGGCTGGACGAGCTGACCGGAGAGCCGGGTCAGTCGGCATAGGCCGCGACCATGTCCTCAAGCTGGCGCGCGCGGTCCAGCGTCACCGAACGCAGGCAGCCGTAGAGGACAAGCGGCTCTGCCGACCCGCCCTTCATCGCATAGCCTTCCGCGGCGCAGCCCTGGTCGCGGAACACGATCCAGGCGCGTTGCGCGGCGCGCAGCGCCTCGGCTCCGCCCCGTTCTGCAGCGGGAAGGCGTGCATCCCAGGCCTTCACCATGGCCATCGCGTTCTGGTAGGCCTCGTTCAGGCGCGCGTCGGCCACTTCCCATTCGTCTGCGGCACACTGGTTCAGTTCCATCTGCACCATCGTATTGCGGCAGTCGATGTCCTGTGCGGTCGCCGCCAGCCCAGAAAGGCAGAGCGCGGCAAGGGTCAGGCCTGGGAGGTGCGGATACAGCATGGGCGGGTCCTGGGGTTGCGGGTGCGTTTGTCCCCTTTCTTCCCGTGATGTCACTGGAAAGCCAGTCCGGATTGCGTTACCCGAAGTGCCATGCGTCAGATCACCCTGCCCCGCCCCGACGACTGGCACCTGCACCTGCGCGACGGCGCGATGCTGACGGCAGTCCTGCCGGAAAGCGCGCGTCATTTCGCGCGCGCCATCGTGATGCCGAATCTGGTCCCGCCGGTTGTGACGCTGGACGATGCTCGGGCGTATCATGCACGGATCCTGGCGGCGCTGCCCGCTGGCATGGCTTTCGAAGCCCTGATGACCTTGTACCTGACCGAAAGCACCGACCCGGCCGATGTTGCTGCGGCAGCGGCCTCGGGGCTGGTGAAGGCGGTCAAGCTTTATCCCGCCGGGGCCACGACAAATTCGCAGTCCGGGGTCAGGGAACTGGGCAAGGTCATGGCCGTTCTGGAAAAAATGGCCGAGATCGGACTGCCCTTGTGCACCCATGGTGAGGTGACCGACCCTTCGGTAGACATCTTCGACCGCGAGGCGGTGTTCATCGACACGGTGCTTGATCCGCTGCGCCGCCGCCTGCCGGAGTTGCGGGTGGTGATGGAGCATATCACCACCGAAGAGGGTGCCGCCTATGCGGCCGAAGGTGGCGAGACCCTGGCCGCCACGATCACCACGCATCACCTGATCCTGAACCGCAACCATATCCTCGCCGGGGGCATCCGGCCGCATTACTACTGCCTGCCGGTGGCCAAGCGCGAAAAGCACCGGCTGGCACTGCGGATGGCGGCGACATCGGGCTCGCCCCGGTTCTTCCTCGGCACCGACAGCGCTCCGCATGTCGATGCGCTGAAGGAACATGCCTGCGGCTGTGCGGGGTGTTTTACCGCCACGAACACGCTGTCGCTTCTGGCGCATGTCTTCGAAGAAGAGGATGCGCTGGACAAGCTGGAGGGCTTCGCCGCGCGCCATGGCCCGGCGTTCTACGGCTTGCCGGTGAACGCGGCCACGATCCGGTTGGAAAAGCGGGCAGAGCCCTGCGCCTGGCCGGAAAAGATCGTCTCCGAAGCAGGACCGGTCACGGTCTTCAACCCCGGCTTCCCCGTGCATTGGCACGTTGTCCCCTGACCCTGCCTCCTCGATGACTTCGTCACTCGTCGGCTGACCCGCGAGGAGAAGACGAAGTCGCACGAGGAGCCTGCCCGAAAGGACCTCTTGCATGATCCCCGCGACCTTCCCGCCGAAAGAGGAAATCGCCCGCCTCACCGCCCGCGCACTTCTTGAGATCAAGGCGGTGCATTTCAACGCCGAGACGCCCTTCACGCTGGCGAGCGGCCTGCCCAGCCCGACCTACATCGACTGCCGCAAGCTGATCAGCTATCCGCGCATCCGGTCGGTGCTGATGGATTTCCTGGCCGTGACCATCCTGCGCGAGGCCGGGTTCGAGGCCTTCGACAACATCGCGGGCGGCGAGACGGCGGGCATTCCCTTCGCCGCGCTGGTGGCCGAACGGCTGGCCCTGCCGATGACCTATGTCCGGAAGAAACCCAAGGGCTATGGCCGCAACGCCCGGATCGAGGGCGCGATGACCGAAGGGCAGCGCGTGCTTCTGGTCGAGGACCTGACCACCGACGGCGGCTCGAAACTGAGCTTCGTCGATGCGATCCGTGAAACGGGGGCCACCTGCGGCCATACGGCGGTGATCTTCTACTATGGCATCTTCGAGGGCACCGAGGCGAAGCTTGGAGCCCACGGGGTGAAGCTGCATCATCTGTGCACCTGGTGGGACGTGCTGGCCGAGGCGAAGGCGCAAGCGGCCTTCGATCCGGCGACATTGGCCGAGGTCGAAAGCTTCCTGCAGGCTCCTCGGGCCTGGCAGGACGCGCGAAAACCCGCCTGATCCGATCTGTTTGCAGAATGCTGGTGGACGGGGTTGTGGAAGGATTGGGGACAATGCCCACGTCGAATCGTCACGACTGGTGTTACTGATCGACCTTACCCCGATATGTGGTAGGCTTGCGTGAACAAACCGCGCCCGTGCCGGGGTTCAGAGCGGCTTGTCCACAGACTTGTTCCGGGATTGCGGAACGCCCCCCGGATCGGGCAAGGAAGGCGCGGCAGGAGGCCGTCATGACAGAGATCACCGCGCTGAGGCCCATGACACCGGCACCGGCCCTACCGAACGGCGACGCCGAGGTTCTGCCGCACAACATCGAGGCCGAGCAGCAGCTTCTGGGCGCGATCCTGACCAACAACGACATCTACGACCGCATCTCATCGCTGGTGAAGGCCGACCATTTCTTCGATCCCGTCCATCAGCGCATTTTCGAGATCAGTGCCGCGCGCATCCAGAAGAATGCGCTGGCCTCACCCGTGACGCTGAAGGCTTTCCTTGAGGACGATGCGGGCCTGAAGGAACTGGGCGGTCCCGCCTATCTTGTCCGTCTCGCAGGGGCGGCAATCTCGGCCTACGCGGCGCGGGACTACGCGCAGATGATCTACGACCTCGCGGTCCGGCGGGAACTGATCCAGCTGGGCCGCGACATCGCCGCGCAGGCCGCCAGGGTCGAAGTGGAATCAGAGCCGAAGGACCAGATCATCGACGCCGAGCAGCGGCTTTACAAGCTGGGGGAACAGGGGGTCGCCGAGCGCGGATTTCAAAGCTTTCTCAAGGCGGTAACCGATGCTGTCAACATGGCGAACGCCGCCTATCAGCGCGATGGCGGCCTTGCTGGCATCTCGACCGGCCTCATCGACATGGACAAGAAGCTGGGCGGCCTGCATCCGTCCGACCTCTTGATTCTCGCGGGGCGGCCATCGATGGGCAAGACCTCGCTTGCCACCAACATCGCGTTCAACATCGCCAAGGCTCACCGGCGGGGCCGCCTGCCGGACGGAACCGACGGATCGGTCGAGGGCGGAGTGGTCGGGTTCTTCAGCCTGGAAATGTCGGCCGAACAGCTGGCCGCGCGCATCCTTTCGGAGGCCGCCGAAGTGCCGTCGGAGCAGATCCGGCGCGGCGACATGACCGAAGTGGAGTTCCGCCGCTTCGTCGAGGCGGCAAAGGCGCTGGAGGCTTGCCCCCTCTACATCGACGACACCCCCGCCCTGCCGATTTCCCAGGTCGCCGCCCGCGCCCGGCGCTTGAAGCGGACGCAAGGGCTGGATGTGCTGATCATCGACTATCTGCAGCTGCTGAAAGGCTCGTCCAGGGACAACCGTGTTCAGGAAGTCAGCGAGATCACGCAAGGCCTGAAGGCCATCGCCAAGGAGCTGAACATCCCGGTCATCGCGCTGTCGCAGCTGTCGCGCCAGGTGGAGAACCGCGACGACAAGCGCCCGCAACTTTCCGACCTGCGTGAATCCGGGTCGATCGAGCAGGACGCGGACGTGGTCATGTTCGTCTTCCGAGAAGAATACTACCGCGAGCGAGAGAAACCCGGCGACCATGAGCTGGAAAAGATGGCGCAGTGGCAGGCGATGATGGAATCGGTGCATGGCAAGGCCGAAGTGATCATCGGCAAGCAGCGCCACGGGCCGATCGGCACGGTGGAACTGTCGTTCGAGGGTCGCTTCACCCGGTTCGGCAATCTGGCCAGACCCTGGCAGGGCTCTGGCGGGCCGGACGTGGGGTTCTGAACCGTGGACCTCGGTCTGACGGGAAAGGTCGTCATCGTCACTGGTGGCGGGTCGGGGATCGGCGGCGCGATCTCGCGCGCTCTGGCGGCGGAAGGTGC
>JBIJDO010000132.1:0-7053 GCA_044344105.1 Tabrizicola sp. | reverse complement strand
CTGGGACATCCACCGCGAACCGCATGTCGACGCCCAGAGTCTGGGGACCTATCTGGAGGACACCGGTGCTGGCCTGATGTGGCTGGCGGCGCGGGCGCTTGGTGCCCCCGACGGGGCCGAAACGGCGGTCCGGGCCTATGGCTGGGCCGCCGCTGCTGCGGGTTATCTGCGCGCCGAGCCGGCGTTGCGCGCGAAGGGTAGGCACCCCCTTCCTGCGGGTCTGTCGGCGCAGGACCTGGCGCAACAGGGACTGGCGAAACTGGCACAGGCCCGGTCCGCCCGCCAGACAGTTCCACGCGGGGTCCGGCCCGCCCTTCTGGCGGGCTGGCAGACGGAAATCTTTCTTCATCAGGTACTTGCAGGGCGATCTTTACCGCTGCAGCTCTCTGAGTTCCGGCGCCGTGGCCGGCTTCTCTGGCAGGCGGCGACCGGGCGCTGGTAGGGCGACCCGTCAGACCTTGCTTGCCCTTGGCCGAAGCGCCAGCCAGACCAGCGCCGCACCTGCCAGCACCAGGAACGGCAGCATGGCCAGGTTCACCAGTTGCCAGCCGGCCTCGACCGAACCGCCCGAGCAGTTCATCAGCCCGCCGGAAGAGAACGAGGCGAGCGTCACGCCGCCGAACACGACAAGATCGTTCAGCCCCTGCAACCGGCCGCGTTCCTCGGGGCGTTGGGCGGAGGTCAGCATGGTCGTCGCGCCGATGAAACCGAAGTTCCAGCCCAGGCCCAGCAGGATCAGGGCGATGAAGAAGTTCTCAAGCTCCACCCCCGCGATCGCGACGGCCCCGGCAACGGCAAGGATCGCCAGCCCGGTCGCGATGATCCGTTCGGTGCCGAACCGTGCGATCAGGTGCCCGGTGAAGAACGAGGGCGCATACATCGCAAGCACATGCGCGGTCACCACATCCGCCGCATGTCCCTTGGCGAAACCGCTGCCGACGACGGCAAGCGGCGAGGAGGTCATGACGAGGTTCATCAGCGCATAGGACACCGTCGCGCAGATGATCGCGACCAGGATCGTCGGATTGCGCAGAAGCTTGGCACGGGTTCGGCCCGTCGTGGCTCCGGGCACCGGGGCCGTGGGCCTGGGGATGTCCAGCGCGAGGAACAGGAAGGAGCCGACAAGGTTCAGTCCGATGACCGCGAGATAGGCCCCGAGGAACGGCACGGCCATCGCATCGGCCGTCACCTTGACCAGTTGCGGGCCGAAGACGGCGGAAAGGAGGCCGCCTGCCATCACCAGGCTGATCGCCTTGGGCCGGAACGCCTCGGATGCGGTATCCACGGCGGCAAAGCGGTAAAAGCCGTTCGCCGACATGTAGATGCCCGACAAGAGCGCCCCGACGCAGAACAGGGCGAAGCTGCCGGTCGAAAGGCCATAGGCGCCGATGCCCGCCCCCGCCGCGCCGCCCGCCGCACCGAAGAAGAACCCGGCCCTCCGGCCATGGCGCTGCATCAGGGCTGAAAGCGGCGTCGCCGTCAGCATCGAGCCGATGACCATCATGGTGATCGGCAGGGTGGCCCAGCACTTGCTTGGCGCAAGGGAGGAACCTGCCAGACCGGCGATGGTGAAGATCATCGGCAGCTGCGCGCCGAGGACGGCCTGCGCGGCGACGAGGACAAGGACGTTGCGGCGGGCACGGGCATCGGTGCTCATCCGGTATCGGTAGAACCGGGCTTCGGGAACGGCAAGCGGAAAGGGCGATTGCCACCGGCGGGGATATCTGGGAACAGAAGACATGGTTGGCCGGATCATTGTCAGTCTGGACTGCGTGGCGGAAGGGGCGGAATGGCTGGCCGGGCGCGAACCGGCGTTTGCCCGGGCGCTGCCGCTGGTGGGACCCTTGCCACTGCGGCGCGAGGACGATGGCTTTGCCGCGCTGTTGCGGGCGATCGTCGGGCAGCAGGTGTCGGTCGCCTCGGCGCGGGCGATCTGGGCGCGGCTTGATCGCCTTGGGCTGACCGAAGCGGCAGCGATGGCGGCGGCCACCGACGCGGACCTGCGGGCGGCGGGCCTGAGCCGCCAGAAGGCGCGCTATGGCCGGGCGCTGGCCGGGGCCGGCATTGATTTCAGGGCCTTGCGTGAGCTTCCGGATGCCGAGGTGATCCGCACGCTGGTTGCCGTGCCGGGGATCGGGGTCTGGACCGCCGAGATCTATGCGATGTTTGCCCTGGGCCGGGCGGATGTGTTCGCGCCGGGCGATCTGGCGCTGCAGGAGGCCGCGCGGATGCTGTTCGGTCTGGAGGCGCGCCCGGCCGACCGGGCGCTTCGCGCGATGGCCGCGGCCTGGTCGCCCTGGCGGTCGGTTGCGGCGCGCATCCTCTGGGCGTACTACCGGGTGGCGAAGGAACGGGACGGGGTGATCTGATGCGGGATCTGCGGTACGGGCGGAAGGGTGCGGCGCCGGGCCAGGCGAAGGCGCTGGTCGTCTTCCTGCACGGCTATGGCGCGGATGGCGCGGACCTCCTTGGCCTGGCGGACGTGCTGGCCCCGCATTTGCCGGGTGCGGCCTTCGTCGCCCCGGATGCGCCGGAACGCTGCGTCGGTGGCGGCTCTGGCTACCAGTGGTTCCCGATCCCCTGGCTCGACGGGTCGCCCCAGGCGGCGGCAGAGACGGGAATGACGGCCTCGGTCAAGGACTTGAACGGGTTTCTTGATGCAAGGCTGGCGGAAGAGGGGCTGACGGCGGACCGTCTGGCCCTGGTCGGATTCAGCCAGGGCGCGATGATGGCTCTCGAGATCGCGCCGCGCCGCGACGGGGCCATGGCGGGGGTGGTCGCGATTTCCGGGCGGCTCCTGCGGCCCGAGGCGCTGGCACCCGAGGCGCGGGTCAAGCCGCCGGTTCTGCTGATCCATGGCGACCAGGACCAGGTCGTGCCGTTTGCGGACATGGCCAGGGCTGGGGATGCGCTGGTCGCGGCGGGGTTCCAGACCTTTGGCCATGTGATGCAGGGCACCGGTCACGGCATCGCGCCGGACGGGCTGGGCGTGGCGCTGCAGTTCCTGAAGGACCGGCTGGGCTGAACCGGGTACCGGAAGATGCTGTGATAGCAATATCCTACGGGACGTTGTTCAGGTATACGGCGCATCCGGTCAGGGCCGCGTAGTCGTCCTCGACCACAGTCACCGAAAAGTCCGTCTGCAGCAGATCGACCCGGCGCGGTTCGCGGAACGCTGTCTCAAGGCCAAAACGCCGGAAATGCGGCAGCATCGCCCGTGACATGCCGCCGATCATGTATATACCGCCATAGGGCAGGTGGATCAGCGCCAGATCGGCCAGCATCTGGCCGAGGATATGTATGTACAGCCGCGCGGCATGGGCAGCCAGAGGATCGCCCGCCTCCAGCGCCTTCAGCACGTCCGCCGAGGTCGGCCGCGCGCGCTGCCCGGCCTCACTGGCCGCGAAAGCGTAGAGATTGGCCAGCCCGCGGCCTGCCAGAACCTCTTCGACACCGGCATGGGGCACCTCGCCATCGGCGGCCAGAAGCGCCTCGACAAAGCGGGTCAGACGGAAATCCTCTTCGGTGCGGACCGGCATGTTGACGTGGCCGCATTCCGAGGGCGGCACCACGCGCCCCTCTGGCCCGGAATGGACCGGGGCGGCGTTGACGCCGGTGCCAAGCCCGACCACGACCATGGCGGCACCGGTCTTGACCGGTCCGGCAATCACCGTGCGCAGGTTTTCGGGCGGAACATGTCCCAGCGCCTGACCCTGTGCCTGCAGGTCGTTCAGGATCGCCACTTTCCTGGCCGAGGTCGCGGCCGACAGCTTTGCCGCATCCATCACCCAGGCAAGGTTGGTCATGGTGGCAACCCCGTCCTGCACCGGACCGGCCGCGGCGACGCAGACCCCGGAGACGCTGGCCCCGGTCCCCGCCAGGTAGTCGCGCAGCACATGGGCGATGTCCTGACCCCGCGCCTGATATTCGGCATTCGGAAAGCGCCGGATCGAGTCGAGCCGGACCCTTGTTCCATCCGCGAGCGCGACGCGGGTGTTGGTGCCGCCGATATCGGCAAGAAGGGAAAGGGTCATCGGACGTCGGATCCGTCGGTTCGCTGTGACAAGGGATGTGTCGCCTGATACGGGGAATTCGGCACCATTGCCAGAAGTTTCAAAGCGCTTCGGGGGCGCGGAACCCGCGACAATCGTGTCGATCCGGTCCCGCGAAGGCTGCACTCATGGCGCGGGCCCCTGGCCGGTCGATTGACCCTCGACAAGCTCGGCCTCAAGCAGCTGTTCCACCGGCCCGGCTTCGGGATGGGCGATCCGGTCAAGCAGCATCTCGGCGACCAGTCGCCCGGCCTCGCGCACGGAAGACCGCATCGCGGTGAAGATCGGCCGTTCGTCGCCGTTCTTCATGTAGCTGAGGTCGTCGTCGAAGATGATGACGGAAATGTCGCGCGCAAGCTTCAGCCCCAGGCTTTCGATGGCCCGGCGCACCCCCATGCCGGACAGCATCGACGCCGCGACGAAGGCCGTCGGCGGATCGGGCAGCGCCAGCATCGACCGGGCGGCACGGAACCCCGCCACTTCGGACATCTGGTCCGAGGTCATGAGCGCGGGGTCGAGCGCGATCTTCCGGGCGGCCAGCGCATCCTGGTAGCCCCGGCGGCGGCGGATCGCGAAATCCATGAACTCCAGACCGTTGACCAGCGCAATGCGCCGGTGGCCAAGATCCAGGAGATGCTCGGTCGCCTGCTGGATGGCGCGGCGGTTGTTCACGTCGAGCCAGGAATAGGCTTCGGTCGCGCCGGTCGCCCGGCCATGCACGACGAACGGAAGCCCGATCTCGCGCAGCAGCGGAATGCGGGGGTCGTTCTCGCGCGGGCCCTGCACGATGACCCCGTCGACATTGCCCTTCAGCTTCAGGTTCCGGTAGGTCTGCGCCTCGTCCTCGTCGGGGACCACCGACAGAAGCAGGTCATAGTCGTTCCGGCTGTAGGTTTCGCCCGCGCCGGCCATGAAGTCGGCAAAGACCGGATTCACGATCTCGTGCCGGTTGGTGAGCGCTATGACATGCCCGACCGCCATGGCGCGCCCGGTCGCCAGCCGGATGGCGCGGGTGTTCGGGTGATAGTTGTGCTCTTTCGCGGCGGTCATCACCCGAAGCCGCGTCGCCTCGTTCACCTCGGGATACCCGTTCAGCGCCCGCGATACCGTCGTCGGCGACAGCCCGAGCCGGTTGGCGAGTTCCTTCAGGTTCATGATATCCCGGTAGTCAATGCGGATCGAAGCGGCGAAACCTTAGCGACCGGGCCTTGGGGCGTCAAAGCCTATCGTCCGGCAAGGGAATACCCGAACCGGATCGGTGCAGCCGGTCTTGCCCTGCGGCTCTGGTCACGGCAGGGTGGCGGCAGTGCGGGGGAGAGGCGGCATGGTCAGGATCACCGAGGCGATGGTCGAGGCCTATCAGCGTGACGGGGTCGTGCTGGTCAGGGGCCTCTGGGCCGACTGGGTCGAGATGCTGCGCGCAGGTGTTGCCCGCAACATGGCCGCGCCCACGCATCAGATGGCGACGCTGAAGCCGGGCGAGCCGGGGTATTTCTTCGACGATTACTGCAACTGGACCAGGGTCCCCGAGTTTGCGGCGGTGATCCGGCAGTCCCCGGCGGCCGAAGTTGCCGCCCGGCTGATGCGGTCGGAGACGGTGCAGCTTTTTCACGACCACGTGCTGGTCAAGGAACCCGGCACCACGAAACCGACGCCCTGGCACACCGACGGGCCGTACTACTTTGTCGAGGGGCGGCAGACGGTCAGTTTCTGGTCGCCGCTCGACCCGGTGAAGGAGGCGGCGCTGCGTTGCGTGGCGGGGAGCCACCTTTGGGAGAAGGACGTGATCCCGACCCGCTGGATGGCCGACACGAATTTCTATCCCGGCGATCACGACTACATCCCGGTGCCGGACCCCGAGGCCGAGGGGATGATGATCCGGGAATGGGAGATGGAGCCGGGCGACGCGGTCGCGTTCAACTTCCGCACCCTGCATGGCGCGCGGGGCAACCATGCCGCGACGCGGAGGCGGGCGTTTTCGCTGCGGCTGGTGGGCGACGATGCCCGCTATGTGGAGCGTCCGGGGCCGACCTCGCCGCCGTTTCCGGGGCATGGCATGCAACCCGGAGACAGGCTGCGGGAGGACTGGTTTCCAGTGATCCACCGTGGATGAGGCAAGAGTGCCCACGCTGGGCACCCTGTCTAACCTACGCCAATTCAATGGCTTGCCGGTGGGCGTTAAGCTTTCCGCAAGGATTTGCGACGTTGATCGGCGTGGTGTCGCTCGCGCGTGATCCGGTCGTCAGCGGATCAGGCCTACCCAGGCGCGGGCGAGGGTGAGGCCGTGGGCATCAGCTTCAGTCCCAAGCGACACGGCAAGGTCCGCGTGGCGTTCGATCCAGCCTGGGGACAGGCGGTCGATGCTTTCGGGGAACTGCGTGACCCAGTCCTGCACGACAGGGCGGCTCGCCTCGAAATGGAACTGGGTGCCATAGGTGGCGCGCCCGACACGGAACGCCTGATGCCGCGTGTTGGCGTTCGTGGCCAGATGCGCCGCGCCGTCCGGCAGGGTGAAGGTGTCGGAGTGCCACTGGAAGATCGGAAACCGGTCCGGCAGGTGCGACAGGACGGGGTCCTGCCGCCCAGCCTCGGTCAGCCCGACCTCGACCCAGCCGAACTCGGGCGCGGCCCCGAGCCGGTTTTCCGCCCCGAAGGCGCGCGCCATCACCTGACTGCCAAGACAGATGCCAAGGACGGGGCGGTCCATTGCGGTGTAGTCGCGGATCAGGCGCGCAAGATCGGGCAGGTAGGGGTGGGAATGGTCATCCGTCGCGGCCTGTTCGCCGCCGAAGACGACCAGCGCATCGGCATCGACCGTCGGGGGCAGGGGTTGGCCGGCCCAGGGCTTGTACTGGTCGATCAGGGCGGCGGCTTCGTGCAGGGCGACGCCTACCTGGCCGTGATGGGTGACGCGGGTGTTTTCGACGATCGCGACGCGCATGGGATGCCTTCCTTGACGGACACAGGAACAGCATGGGTCCGGGCGCTCCGCAAGGGGCGG
>JBIJDO010000130.1:0-7085 GCA_044344105.1 Tabrizicola sp. | reverse complement strand
TCATATGCCGACAACGGCGGGTCGCGCAGAACCCGGTTTCGTGGTCAGATGCGGGGCAAAGCAATGGAGGATGATGAATGGGACGGCTTTCGACGCATGTTCTGGACACCGCGAAGGGCAAGCCTGCGGCGGGGGTGAAGATCATGCTGTACCGGATTTCCGGGCAGAGCCACCGGAAGGTGAAGGAAGTTGTCACCAATGCTGATGGACGGACGGATGGTCCCTTGCTGGAGGGAGATGCGCTGGTGGCCGGATCCTATGAGCTGGTTTTCCGTGCGGGCGACTATCTGCGCGCCAGCGGGCAGGCTGGCGAGGGGGTGCTGTTCCTGGACGAGATCCCGATCCGCTTCGGCGTGCCGGATGCGCGCCAGCACTATCATGTGCCGCTCCTGATCTCGCCGTTCGGGTATTCGACCTACCGGGGGTCGTGACCCTGTCGGCTTCCGGCGGCGGGGGTCACGAATCCGTCTCTTGCGGTTTTCCCGGTTCGGGTCTTATGTGGCTTGGCAATTTTTTCGGCTCAAGGAGAACCGCATGTTTCGGATGAATGCATATTTGGCCGCACCGGCCGTTGTTCTGTTGATGGGCAGCACCGCCTCGTTCGCGCTGACGGCGGATCAGGTGTGGCAGTCTTGGAAGGATGCGGGGGCGGCGGTCGGACTGACGATCGCGGCGGCGACCGAGAACAACTCCGGCGGGGTCCTGACCCTGAACGGCGTGTCGATCACGCCCGAGGGCAAGGCGGGGCTGACGATTTCCGACATGACCCTGACCGAGGAGTCGGACGGGTCGGTGACCATCGTCCCCGGTGCGGACATCGGCGTGGCGATGAGCGGCGACACCGAAGGGTCGGTCAAGCTTGCCCATGACGGCCTGACCCTGACTGCGCGCGAAGCCGATGGCGGGATGGCCTATGATTACGCGGCGGCCAAGCTGGACGTGGTCTATGACACCACCTCTCCCGGTGTGTCGTTCGACGGGTCCGAAGCGCCGAAGGTCGTCTCGGCGGGCACGGTGGGCTTCACCAATCTTGCGGGCACCTATTCCGACACGCCCGGCACCAATCGGACCTTCGGGCTGGACCTCAAGGCCGATGTCCTTGGCTACAACACCACCATGGACGATCCGGGGCTGGGACTGAAGCAGGCGACGACCAGCGAGACGCAGGGCATCGAGATGTCGTTCGACCTGGCGCTGCCGACGACCATCGCCCTGGCGGCGATTGCGGGTCCGGCGGATTTCGGCACGGCCTTGAACGAAGGGCTGAGCCTCAGCCTGTCGACCAAGCAGGGCGAATCTTCCGGCACGATGAGCCAGGAAAACGAGGTCCTGCCGATGAATCTTGTGATGAAGGCGGGCGGCGGCGAGGGCACGGCGGTCTTCAACAAGGACGCCATCTCGATCAAGTCGATGGCGGCGGGTCTGGAGATCGAATCCCCCGCGGGTGCGCTGCCGGTGCCGGTCAAGGTCACTTCGGGACCGATGGAATTTGCGATGACCTCGCCGGTGATCGCGACCGAGGCGGCGGGCGACTACGGGTTCGTCCTGAAGCTGAACCAGTTCAGCGTGAACGAGGAAGCCTGGGCGATGTTCGACCCCGGGGCCGCCTTGCCGCGCGATGCGGCGGATATCGCCATCGACATCTCGGGCAAGACCAAGATGGACATCCCGGCGATGATCGCAGCGGACGAGGCGGGAGGTCCGCCGATCGTGCCGCAGCCGGAAAGCCTGAACATCACCGAACTTGGCCTGAAGGTTGCTGGCGCGGCTCTGGCCGGAACCGGAGCCTTCACCTTCGACAATTCGATGGGGATGCCGATGCCGCTGGGCGAGGCGAATGTGACGGTCACGGGGGCGAACAAGCTGATCGACGGGCTGATCGCGACAGGCCTTATCTCGGAAGACGACGCGATGGGCGCGCGGATGATGATGGGCATGTTCATGGTGCCGGCGGGCGAGGACGAGCTGACCTCGAAGATCGAAGCCAAGGAAGGCATGCAGATCCTGGTGAACGGGCAGCCCTTGCCGATGTGATCCCGGTTTCCGGGACAGGAATGGGCGGGGCTGCGGTCCCGCCCTTTTGCATTGGTGCGCCTGAAGGCACACCCTACGTGGCGCGGCGCAGGTCGTCGCGGATGTGCTGGGCCATGTAGTCGGTGAAGAGCTGGACCTTGGGGTCCCTCAGCCTGCGGTGCTGGCTGAGCGCGGACAGCTGCACCGGCAGGGGTGGCGTCGCGGTCGCGACCGGAACCAGTGCGCCGGAGCGCAGATGCTCGGCGACCTCGAACTGCGGTTTCAGAACGATCCCGCGCCCGTCGAGCGCCCAGACGGTCAGGACATCGCCGTCATCGCTTTCGAATGGTCCAGTGATCTCGAACCGGCGCGGGCCGTCGGGAGTTTGCAGGGTCCACTGGAATTCTTTCGCACCTGGGTAGCGCAGGTTGAGGCAATCGTGCCGGTCGCGGACCAGCGCCTCGCCGTCCGCAGGCATGCCGCGCCGGGCGATGTAGGCCGGGGCGGCGCAGAGGAGGCGGGGGCAGTCGGCGATGGTGCGGACCTTGAGGGTCGAGTCGTCCAGAAGCCCGAGGTGGAAGGCGACGTCGATGCCTTCGGCGACCACATCCACGCCCCGGTCGGACAACCGCAGACGGGTGTCGATCTGGGGGTAGAGGTCCTTGAAGACAGGCACGCGCGGCGCGATCAGGCGGCGGCCGATGCCAAGGGGGGCGGCGACGAAGATCGTGCCGCGGGGGTTCTGCGTGACATCCATGACGGCGGCTTCGGCGTCGTCGATCGCCTCCAGCACCCGGCGGGCCCCGTCATAGAAGATGCGGCCATTCTCGGTCGGCTGCAGGCTGCGGGTGGTGCGGGAGAAGAGCCGGACGCCGAGGTGCTTTTCCAGCTCGGATATCCGGGCCGAAGCGACGGCGGGCGAGGTGCGCTGGTCGCGGGCGGCCGAGGACATGCTGCCCAATTCGTAGACGCGGACGAACATGCGGATGTTGTTGACGTAAGCCATCTTCAGGCACCGCTTGAAAGTGATGCGATCTTTCGATGGATTAACAGAAAGGTGCCGCAGGGTATAGCGTTTCGGCAAACCGGGAGGCTGCGCGATGTATGACTGGGTCGTCTTGTGGGAATGGGTGGAGATCGCGGCGCGCTGGCTGCATGTGATCACGGCAGTCGCCTGGATCGGGTCGAGCTTCTACTTCATCGCGCTGGACCTTGGGCTGCACCGCGACCGGAACCTTGCCAGCGGGGCTGACGGCGAGGAATGGCAGGTCCATGGCGGCGGGTTCTATCATATCCAGAAATACCTCGTCGCGCCGGCGTCGATGCCCGATCACCTCGTCTGGTTCAAATGGGAAAGCTACGCGACCTGGCTCTCGGGGTTCGCGATGCTGGTGCTGGTCTACTACCTCGGGGCCGAGCTTTACCTGATCGATCCGACGGTGATGGACCTGACGACCGGCCAGGCCGTGGCGATCTCGCTGGCCTCGCTCGCCTTTGGCTGGGTGGCGTACAACACGCTCTGCAAGGTGTTTGTGAACGCGAACCAGACGGTGCTGATGGTGGCCCTGTTCGGGGTGCTGGTGGCGATGTCCTGGTTCTACACGCAGGTCTTCAGCGGACGTGCCGCGATGCTGCATCTGGGGGCCTTCACCGCCTCGATCATGTCGGGGAATGTGTTCTTCGTGATCATGCCGAACCAGCGGATTGTCGTGGCGGACCTGAAGGCGGGCCGGAAGCCGGACCCGAAATACGGCAAGATCGCCAAGCAACGCAGCACGCACAACAACTACCTGACGCTGCCGGTCGTGTTCCTGATGCTGTCGAACCACTATCCGCTGGTCTTCGCGACCGAGTGGAACTGGGTGATCGCTTCGCTGGTCTTCCTGATGGGGGTGACGATCCGGCACTGGTTCAACACCAGCCATGCGCGGAAGGGCAATCCGCACTGGACCTGGGGAGTGACGGTCCTCTTGTTCCTGGTGATCGCCTGGCTGTCGACCGCGCCGATGCGGGTGGTCGAGGCAGAGGCAAGGCTGCAGGGCACGGCGCTGGTCTATGCCTCGGCGAAGGGGTTCGACGAGGTCGTCGGCATCGTGCAGGGCCGCTGTTCCATGTGTCACGCGGCGGAACCGGTCTGGGCAGGGCTTTACGATCCGCCGAAGGGTGTGGCGCTGGAAACGCCCGCCCAGATCGCGCGGGAGGCGCGGCGGATTTACCTGCAGGCGGGCGTGACCCATGCCATGCCGCCGGGCAACCTGAGCTACATGGAGCCTGCAGAGCGGGCGGCGATCGTGGAGTGGTTCCGCAAGGCGGCGGCGGACGATCCGGTTTGAAGCGAAGCCAAAACTCTTGGAAGAGTTTTGCAAATTCCTTCGAAGGAATTTGGTCAGTTCTCGGTCCGTCCGTCCCTTTCGCGGTTCCCGTCGTAGGGACGCATCCCGGAAAACTCTGGCAGCCAGCTTTCGCGACGGATCGTCCAGAGCTCATAGGTCGGGCGAAACCGGTCGGGCTGGTCAAAGGAACCGAGGTTCAGCCCGATCTCGTCGCCAATATGGGCAAAGACCGGCGAGCCGCAGGTCGGGCAGAAGGACCGGTCGCGGTAGGTTGTCCAAGGCCCGGTCAAGGTGACGGCGGTTTCCGGGAAGATCGCGGAAGCGTGGAACAGCGCACCGTGGTTCTTGCGGCAGTCCATGCAGTGACACAGGCCGACGCGGTAGGGTGCGCCCGTCGCGACGAAACGCAAGGCACCGCAGAGGCAGCCGCCCGTCACAGTGTTCATGTCCTCCTCCAACCTCAGTCGCCCAGCTTGGCGTGAACCTCGTCAAGGTCGACCGGGCCTTTCGGCAGCTTGTTCGCCGGGTTGTCGAAGTCATAGCGGAAAAGCTGGAAGTCGCGTTTGTAGATCTCCCACATGAGATGCATCGACAGATCGTCGAAATAGGCCTCGACCGGATGCGCACGTTTCGGGCCGTGGCCTTCGCTTTCGTTGAAGCGGGGAATCTGTGCCAGATCGACCGGGTGACTGACCTCGATGCTGTCCAGCACGACCTGCATGCCGGGGTTGAAATCCTCGGTGAAGAAGATGTGGTCGTAGCGCCCGCCGTTGACGATGAAGGTCGAGACATGACCCGCCATCGCCGACCAGTGGATGTCCGGGTCCATCGGTTTCTTCCAGCGGATCGTGTCGCGGACGAACAGAAGAAAGCGCCGGAAACTGGCGATCTGGTCGAACTCCTGCTTGCCGTCTTCGCCGCCGACCTCGATCCCGTATTTCTGCACGAGGAGCGGCACCAGGTTGCCGCGGTAGCGCTTCCCGTTGCGCTGGATGCCGCAGATCTTGTCGAAAAACGATGAGAGAACCCGCGTGTAGGGGTTGCGGACGCAGGTGAAGGCATAGACCTCATGACCCCGGACGGCGCGTTCGATCCGGGGCTGGCTCGCATCCAGCGCCCATTTGTGCAGACCACTTGTCGCATCGTGGATGTCGCCGTCGAAGAAGCGGCCGTGATCGGCATAGAACATGATCTGGCCAATGGTCGAGCAGGCACATTTCGGCACCACCCGGTAGACGACGCTTTCGCTTTCCGTCATCCATGTTCCGGGAAACCCCATTACCGAATACCCTCCTCAAAGACCAAAGACTGCAGCGGATGTGTGATCAAACTTTGCGGCAATCAAGCAGACATATTCGGGCATTTCAAGGAAGCTTGGGTCGGGCCACCGTCACGTTGCCTGATCTGCACGGCGTGAGCTGGTCGCGATGACGCAGATCGCCTTCATCCTTCTGTGCCACAAGGACCCCGAGGGGGTCATCGCGCAGGCCCTGCGGCTGGCTGCTGCGGGGGACGGCATCGCGATCCATTTCGACGCCCGGTCCTCGACGGCGGACTATGCGCGGATCCGCGCGGCGCTGGAGGGCAACCCCCTGATCACCTTTGCCAGGCGGCGGGTGAAATGCGGCTGGGGCGAATGGAGCCTGGTCGCGGCGACGCTGGAGGCGATGAAGGCCGCCCTGACGGACTTTCCGGGGGCGACGCATTTCTACATGCTGTCCGGTGACTGCATGCCGATCAAGACGGCGGAACATGTCCGGGCGCGGCTGGACCGCGAGGATGTGGATTTCATCGAAAGCTTCGATTTCTTCGGGTCCGGCTGGATCAAGACCGGGATCAAGGAAGAGCGGCTGATCTACCGGCACTGGTTCAACGAGCGGCGGCGGAAATGGCTGTTCTACGGGTCGATGGACCTGCAGAAGCGGCTGGGGCTGGCGCGGAAGGTGCCCGAGGACCTGAAGATCCGGATCGGCAGCCAATGGTGGTGCCTGCGCCGGCAGACGGTGGAGGCGGTACTGCAGTTCATCAAGCGCCGCCCGGACGTGCGCCGGTTCTTCGCCACGACCTGGATCCCGGACGAGACGTTTTTCCAGACCCTGGTCGCGCATCTGGTCCCGGCGCGCGAGATCAGGACCCGGACGCTGACGTTCCTGATGTTCACCGACTATGGGATGCCCGCCACCTTTCATGACGACCATCATGACCTTCTGCTGGGCCAGGATTTTCTCTTCGCGCGGAAGATCAGCCCGGATGCCACCAGCCTCAAGGAACGGCTCGGGGCGCTTTACTCCGAGACCGGGCGCAGCTTCGACATCTCGAACGAGGGACGGCAGCAGTTTGCGTACTTGACGGCGCGGGGCCGTGAAGGCCGCCGCTTCGCGCCGCGGTTCTGGGAGGCGGAGGCGAGCCTCGGGCGCAACCGGACGCTGATGATCGTGGCCTGCAAGAAGTGGCATGTGGCCAAGCGGCTGGTCGAAAAGGTCCGCGGTGTGACCGGGATTCCGGCGGTCGACTATCTGTTCAACGAGGCGGGGACGCCTTTGCCCGACCTGGGCGGGATCGAGACCTCGCTCGACAAGCGCATGCGGCATCGCCGGGCGCTCGTGCGGATGCTGTTCGACCACTGGCAGACCGACCGGCTGATCCTGTGCGTCGATCCCGGCAGCATCGAGTTGATCCAGGATTTCCAGCAGGACCGCGCCAGCCTGCGGCTTCTGGAGGTCGCCTGCGATTTCTCGG
>JBIJDO010000129.1:0-7116 GCA_044344105.1 Tabrizicola sp. | reverse complement strand
GAGAAATACGGCGACAATCTGGAAAGCTGGCGCTGGGGCGATGCCCACCAGGCGACCCAGGACCATCCGGTCCTCGGCGACGTGCCGTTCCTCAGATATTTCGTCAACATCCGGCAATCGACGAGCGGCGGCGATAACACGCTGATGCGGGGGGTGACGCGGGGCACCGGTCCCGAGCCGTTCCAGAACGTCCATTCTGCGGGCTACCGGGGGGTCTATGACTTCGCCGATCCGGATTCCTCGGTCTTCATCACCTCCACGGGCCAGTCGGGCCATCCCCTGTCGCGGAACTACGACGACCTGGGCGAGCTTTGGCGGCGCGGGGAATACATCCCGATGTCGCTGGATCCCGACCTGGCGCGGGCGGCTGCGGCCGGGGTCATGGTGCTGACACCGGCCGAGTAGGACCGGAATTTTCGAAAATTCCGCTGCGGAGCCTTCAAAGGGCGATATTATACTTGACGTACCCAAGCCCATGATCTAGATTAGGGTCATAGCCAAGAGAGTACGCGCCATGTCCATCCTGTCCCGCCCCGAGTTCCACAACGAAGAAGCCGCTTACGCATATGTAGAGGCGCGCATCTGGGCTAACGGCCCGGTGTGCCCGCATTGCGGCGGCGTGGAGCGGATCGGCAAGATGGGCGGCAAGTCCACCCGGATTGGCGCTTACAAGTGCTACCAGTGCCGCAAGCCCTTCACCGTAAAGATCGGCACCATCTTTGAGGCCAGCCACGTTCCCATGAACCTTTGGCTGCAGGCGATCTATCTGATTTGCGCCAGCAAGAAGGGCATCAGCAGCAACCAGCTTCACCGGACCCTGGGCGTGACCCTGAAAACCGCATGGTTCATGTCTCACCGCATCCGTGAGGCCATGCGCGACGATACCCTTGGCACCTTTGGTTCTGGCGGTGGCGTTGTTGAAGCCGACGAAACCTTCATTGGTCGCGAACCGGGCAAGAAGGTTGATCGCGGCTATGAACACAAGATGAAAGTCCTGTCGCTTGTAGATCGCGAAACTGGCCGCGCCAAAAGCATCGTGATCAATGACCTTAAGAAGGCTACCGTGGTCGCAATCCTGCGCGAGAACATCGCCAAGGAAGCGACTGTTCACACCGATGAGGCCTACCACTATCGCGGTATCGCAGCGGACTTCGCGGGCCATGATTTCGTGCGCCACGGCAAAGACGAATATGTGCGCGGCGAAGTCCACACCAACACCCTTGAAGGCTTCTTCTCGATCTTCAAGCGCGGCATGAAAGGCGTGTACCAGCATTGTGGAAAGTGCCACCTGCACCGCTACATGGCCGAATTTGACTTCCGCTACAGCAACCGTGCTGCGCTCGAAATCAGCGATACCGTGCGCGCAGACATTGCGCTGATGGGTGTCATTGGCAAGCGCCTTACCTATCAAACGATTGGTGCATGATGGCAAAAAAGGCAAAGCAGGAAAGTCAGGAGGCGCAGTCGGAAAGGTTCCGAAGGCTCGTCCAAGACATGGTGGACGCTGGCGAACTAAACCCCACCGAGGCGGAGGAAAAGTTTGAACGCGCGATGCAAGACATTGTGAACAATCGTTCTTATATGTCGTAGTTTTGTTGCAGACCGGCTACGCCTATGCTATGCTGGCATAGGCCCCCGTAGTGCGAATACGGTGTCTTCGGACACCTGTGCCCAAGGGCTTCGGCCCTTGGGATAGGCTACGGGGTACCAACCTTCGAAGTATGGTTCCAGACGGTAAGGCGTCGCTCTGAGGAAGGAGTGCTTTGGCCCCAGTTTGGTCGGCCAGACGCCTTCAAGATGTATTCAGCAAGCGGCCCCTTCTCGCCAGAGTGATTGATGGCATTCATCTTGGAAGCCACGCCGCCAATGATAACGTCGGCCATCTGAACGATTGGAGACGCTTCGGACTTCACGGGCGTTATAGTCCTTATGCAGTTTGGGCGACATCTGTTTGGCATACGGAATCTCTTATATGCATCAGCGCAAAGCTGATTTCGCATGGCGCAAACATCGTCGCAGTCATTCCCAGCGTCGAGGCGGACATGTATGGCCCTGGCATGGCCGTAGAAGCCCGCCAGTCGATGCAAGCAAAGCTGATAATACATACGGTTAACGCTCGTATCTCGGTTCTGCCCCTTCTGCGCCTTGTGATTGTAACCTTCAAACTTTGCGATGATAATGTGCAAGGCGGCCTTTTGCTCACGGACAAGTTGGAACCCGTAGTCCACTAACGCGCGATAGGCTGGCTCTTTCCTATGTCCGCCTCGATAACTGCTCCAGTGAAATTCAGAGGTAATCCCCGCATCCGTCCTGATCTCTGTTATTCTGGTTTCGATCTCGTGAATGCGCGTACCCGCCACGGCAAAGCCGCCAGCCACCATAAATGCGCTGTCTCTGCTACTTGCGTCACCGAAGAAGGCCAAAGTCTTCAGTGTGTCCGCCGGTTGATTGATTCTCATCCATGCAGGGTATCATTGGGGTTGGGGTACGCCAAGTATAATAACGCCCTTCAAAGGCTCCGGTCCGATGTCTTCGAAGACATCGAAGCCTACAACGCGCGGTACCGCTTTTCCTGCCGGGCGGTCCAGCGCACGACCACTTCATGCCCGGCCCCGGTCTCGGTCTCGGACAGGACCACGCCTTCCTGATGGAGCCACGCCCGCTTGCGGCCCTCCGCGAATCCAACCGACAGCGTTCGCTCGGATGTCGCCTCGTCGAAAGCCTGGGCAATCGCGCCCAGAAGCGCGTCGATCCCCTCGCCCGTCAGGGCCGAGATCGCAAAGACCTCGCCGCGCCCCGCCGCGTTCACCGCAAGCGCCGCGCGGGCCGCCGGATCGACAAGGTCAAGCTTGTTCCAGACCTCGATCTGCGGCACCCCAGGCTTCACCCCCAGCGCGGCCAGAATCTCGGCCACATCCTGCGCCTGCTCGCCGGTCTCGGGGTGGCTGATGTCGCGGACATGGCAGATGAGGTCCGCCTCCAGCACCTCTTCCAGCGTGGCGCGGAAGGCCGCCACCAGCTGTGTCGGCAGGTCGGAAATGAACCCCACCGTGTCCGAGACGATGATCTTGCGGCCCGCCCCGCCCTCCGGCGTGGGCAGGGTGATCCCGCGCATCGTCGGGTCGAGCGTGGCGAAAAGCATGTCCTTGGCCAGAACCTCCGCCCCGGTCATCCGGTTGAAGAGCGTGGATTTTCCGGCGTTGGTATAGCCGACCAGCGCCACCAGCGGGAACGGCACCTTGCGCCGGGCGGCACGGTGCAACTCGCGCGTCTTCACCACCCGGTCCAGCTGGCGCTTCAGCCGGATCACCTGATCGTCGATCGCGCGGCGGTCCGCCTCGATCTGCGTCTCGCCGGGACCGCCGACAAAGCCGAAGCCCCCGCGCTGGCGTTCCAAGTGCGTCCAGGCCCGGACGAGGCGCGTGCGCTGGTAGCTCAGCGCCGCCAGTTCGACCTGCAGCACCCCTTCGCGGGTCCGGGCGCGGTCGGCGAAGATTTCCAGGATCAGCGAGGTCCGGTCCAGCAGCTTGACGCCCCACTCCTTCTCCAGATTGCGCTGCTGCACCGGCGACACCGTGCCATCGACAAGTACGAGGTCGATCCCTTCGGCCTTGAAACGGGCCTTCAGTTCCTCGACCTTGCCCGACCCGAGCAGCGTTCCGGGATGGACCCGCGCCAGACGGACAACGTCGGAACCACGGATCTCCAGTTCCGGCAGGGCGGCAGCCAGCGCCACAGCCTCGGCCAACCCGTGTTCCGGCAGCCGTCGTGCTTTGGCGGACTTCAGCGCCGGATGCAGCACGAAGGCGCGGGTCGGGGCCGCAGCCGTGTCCCGCAGCCGCTTGCCTGCCCGGTCGGACAGAAGATCGGCGTCGTCCTCGGAGCCTTTGGAGATCAGTCTTCCCCTTCGTAAAGGCTGATCGGCGCGCCCGGCATGATCGTCGAAATCGCATGCTTGTAGACAAGCTGAGATTGCCCGTCGCGGCGCAGAAGCACGCAGAAATTGTCAAACCAGGTGATCACGCCCTGCAGCTTGACACCGTTGATCAGGAAGATCGTCACCGGAACCTTGGCTTTGCGGACATGGTTTAGAAAGGCGTCTTGCAGGTTTTGCTTGTCAGCGGCCATCTTATTTGTGCCTTGTTTTTCTAGCGCTTCACTGTCGCGTCGTGGTCGTCTGTCGGTCCGCCCGGTCGTTGCTGCCGGGGGCGCTTGGGTGAAGTATGTAGCGGCGGCGCAGGAGTTTCCAGCGCAAAAAACAGGCCGTCGTCCGCGCGCAGCGCGACCGTGACAGGGCGCTACCTGCGACCGCGCCCCGGGAGGATCAGTGCCAGAAGCGCCAGCGTCTCCAGCCGGCCGACCGCCATGGCAATGCCCAGGACCACCTTCACCGGGTCCGACAGCCCGGCATAAAGGATCGGTTCCGCCGCCCCCAGTTCGGCCAGCGGCCCGGTGGTCGTCAGCGCCGCGATGGCCAGGACCATGCCGGTCTCGAAGGCCACCCCGGCCAGCGACAAGAGCGCCACCACAACGGCGATCGAGATCGCGAAAAGCATGAAGAACACCCAGGCCAGCTGCGCGCCCTCGCGACGCAACCGCCGCGCATCGCTGCCACCCCGCCCGATCGAATTCGGGTGGATGATCTTCTCCAGTTCGCGCTCGCCATGGCGCAGAAGGGCATAGACCCGCAAGAGCTTGACCCCGCCCGCCGTTGTCGCAGTCCCGCCGCCAAAGATCGCCAGTCCCAGCAGCGCCAGTCCCGGCGTGCCGATCCCCGACCAGTCGGTCGAGGCGGCCCAGTCGGACGACACATAGCCCGTGGTCGTGAGGAACGACGCCGTCGTGAACAGGATGCCCCAGAACGCGGCGGCGGCCTCGCTTGCCGCGAAGCTTCCGGCCACCTCCGAAGCGACGAACCAGTGGCGCAGGAACAGGATGAGGGTGACAAGCAGCACGATCATCGCGGCCAGCCGCAGTTCCGGGTCCTGCAGCAGGGGCCGGCGGTTCTCGGCCAGGCGGATGCCGGGCATCGCGCGCCGGGTGATGGCGAAGACGAAGGCGGCAAATACCAGCACTTCGCCCCCGAACCCGACCGAAGCGTCGGAGAACGCCGACCGCCCGCTGATCCCCGAGGTGGACAGCGTCCCCATGGCATGGATCAGGGCCGAGACACCGTTTTCGCCCAGAACCAGCAACAGGCACCACAAGAGCACGGTCAGCGCGGCATAGATCGGGAACAGCATCAGCGCGAACCGCGTCAGGCGCTCGGACGGTTCCGCCGTGCGGGCAATCTGCGCGGTGCCACCGACGCCGCGTCCCGGCACCCGGCCCGAGGCGACCTCGGTCCCGCCAAGGTTCAGGGGCGCCAGGATCGCATAGGCCGCAAGCAGCGTCAGGAACCCGCCGAACCAGCCGACCGTCGCGCGCCAGAGATGCACCGTGTCGGACAGCCGGTCGGGCACATAGACCGTCGCCCCCGTGGTGGTGAGGGCCGAGATCATCTCGAACCAGGCATTCGCCAGCGTGGTATCCGGCAGGGCCTCGACCAGCGGCAGGGCCAGGGCGAAGGGCAGGACCGCATAAGCCATGACCAGCGCCGACAGGTGGCTGCGACCCGCATCGCGCGGGCTGTAGGCCGCCGTCGCGATGCCCAGCATGACAGTGACGATCAACAGGATCAGCGCCGAGGAAAGGAAGTTCCGCGCAAGTTCGTCGTCATTCACGGCCAGCGCGTACAATGCGGGCAACAAGGCCATGCCGCCCGAGACGCCCAGAAGGACGACCAGCAGCGGCAGTTCGGCCAGCCGGGTCAGCATCAGAAGAAGTCGATGGAGACCTGCAGGAGACGCTCGACCTCCGGCACGTCCTTGGCCATGGCGAAAAGTGCGATCACGTCGCCTGCCTCGATCCGCAGGTCCCCCGTCGGCTTCATCACCTTGTCGCCCTTCATCACCGCGCCGACGAGCACGCCTTCGGGAAAAGCGATGTCGCGCACCAGACGACCGGACAGGGGCGAGGTCGACAGCACCTGCGCCTCGATCATCTCGGCCTCGGCATCGCCGATGGAATAGACCGCCCGCACCCGGCCGTGCCGGATATGCCGCAGGATCGACGACACCGTTGTCGCGCGCGGGTTGATGTAGGCGTCGATGTCAAGCGGGGCCATCAGGGGCGCAAGCGTCGGATCGTTCACCAGTGCAATCGTCATCTGGCAGCCCGCCTGCTTGGCCCGGACGGCGACGAGGAGGTTGGTCTTGTCGTCATCCGTCACCGCCAGGATCGCGTCCGCCCGGTCGACCGCCGCCTCCATCAGAAGGTCCGAATCCATCCCGTCGCCGTTCAGCACGATCGTCCGCTCCAGCGCATCGGCCGCGTGTTCCGCAGTGGCACGGTCCTTCTCGATGATCTTGGCGCGGATCCGGTCGGTCCGGGTCTCCAGCGCCCGCGCCACCGCCAACCCCACGTTCCCGCCCCCCACGATCACCACCCGCTCCTGCTTCTTCGTCTTCTTGCCGAAGATCTCCAAAGCCCGGTTCACGTCCTCGATATGGGTGAAGACATAGATCTGGTCCTCGGCGTAAAGCTGGTCGCCCGGATCGGGTGCGAACAGGCGACCCTCGCGCCTTATGCCCACGACAATCGCCCGCAGGGTCGAGAAGAGCTCGTTCAGCTGGCGCAGCGGCGTGTTCAGCACCGGACAGTCCTCGGTCAGCTGAATGCCCAGAAGCTGCGCCCGCCCGCCCATGAAGCTTTCGGTGTCGAAGGTCGCCGGGGCCGCCAGCCGCTGCAGCGCCGCCTCGGCCACCTCGCGCTCGGGGCTGATCACCACGTCGATCGCAAGGCCGTCCAGGTTGGTCAGGTTGCCGTAGAGGGGATCAAGATAGTTCTGCGCCCGGATGCGCGCGATCTTCCGCGTGATGTTGAAGACCGAATGCGCCACCTGGCAGGTGACCATGTTCACCTCGTCCGAATGCGTCGCGGCGATCAGCCTGTCGGCATCGCGCGCCCCGGCCTTTTCCAGCACGTCCGGGTGGCTGGCAAACCCCACCACGCCCTGCACGTCCAGCGTGTCCGTCGCGCGGCGCACCAGGTCTGCATTCACATCGACCAGCGTCA
>JBIJDO010000127.1:0-7140 GCA_044344105.1 Tabrizicola sp. | reverse complement strand
CAGATGGCAAAGACGACGGCTCCGTTCTCGGGCTTCGAGTTCATGATCGCCTGGCGCTATCTGCGCGCAAGGCGGGCCGAGGGCGGGGTCAGCGTGATGACCTGGATCTCCCTTGTCGGGATCACGCTTGCGGTCTTCGCGCTGATCCTGACGCTGGCGGTCAGGGCGGGGTTCCGCGCGGAATTCGTCGACACGATCCTCGGCGCGAACGCGCATGTGACGGTCTATTCGTCAGGTGTCGTGGGCGAGGACGGGCAGCTGGTCCGGGGGTTCACCGAGCCCGATACGGTGGCGGCGGCGGTGGCCGGGGTGCCGGGGGTGACGCGGGCCGCTCCCCTGATCAAGGGCAAGGTCATGGTCATGGACCGCGAGGACACCACGGGGGCGGAAGTCTACGGCCTTCTGCCCGAGGATCTGGCGACGATCCCGCGCGTCGGAAAGGGGGCCGAGGCGATCGGCGATCTGGCGCGGTTTCCCGAAGGGATCGCCATCGGCTCGGGCATCGCGCGCGAGTTGGGCATCACGGTCGGCGACCGGGTGCGGCTGATCTCGCCGGACGGACCGCCCAGCCCGATGGGAATCTTCACGCCCCGGATCAAGGCCTACGAGGTGGTCTATATCTTCACCGCCGGGCGCTATGACATTGATACGACGCGCATCTACATGCCCTTTGTCGAGGCGCAGTCGTTCTTCAACAAGGAAGGATGGGCGGACGAGATCGAGGTGATGGTCGAGACGCCCGATGCCATCGAAAGCTATGGTGCGGCGATCCTGCAGGCGGCGGGACCGGCGGCGATGCTCTGGACCTGGAAGGACAGTTCGGGCGCGTTCCTGCGGGCGCTCGACATCGAGGACAACGTGATGTTCGTGATCCTGTCGGTGCTGGTGCTGATCGCAGCGATGAACATCGTCAGCGGGCTGATCATGCTGGTGAAGAACAAGGGGCGCGACATCGGGATACTCAGGACGATGGGGCTGACGGAGGGCAGCGTCCTGCGGGTCTTCTTCATCTGCGGCGCGTTCACCGGAGTGATCGGGACGGTGGCGGGGGTGGTGCTGGGGTGCGTGACGGCCTTGAACATCGACCAGATCATGAGCTTCCTCAACTGGGTGAACGGGGCGGAGGTCTGGGATCCGTCGATCCGGGGGATCTATTCGCTGCCCGCGAAGCTGCAGTTCGGCGATGTCATGTCGGCGGTGGCCTTGTCGCTGGGGCTGTCGTTCGTGGTGACGCTGCTCCCGGCGCGGCGCGCGGCCCGGATGAACCCGGTCGAGGCGCTGCGCTATGAGTGAGATGCTGGCTTTGGCCGGGGTGACCAAGGGCTACAACCGGGGCAAGCCCTCGGAGGTGCTGGTGCTGCGTGGCGTGGACTTGACCATGGCGCGGGGCGAGGTGGTGGCGCTGGTGGCACCAAGCGGGGCGGGGAAGTCGACGCTGCTGCATATCGCGGGGCTCTTGGACGTGGCGGATGCGGGGACGGTGCGGCTGGACGGGCGCGAGATGGGGGGGCTGTCGGACCGGGCGCGGACCGAGGCGCGGCGGGGTGAGGTGGGGTTCATCTACCAGTTCCACCATCTCTTGCCGGAGTTCTCGGCGCTGGAGAACGTGGTGATCCCGCAACTGGCGAACGGGGTGGCGAAGGCGGCGGCGGAAGCGCGGGCGCGGGAATTGTTGGAGCAGGTCGGGGTTGGTCCGCGTGCGGGGCATCGCCCGGCGGCGCTGTCGGGGGGCGAGCAGCAGCGGGTGGCGTTCTGCCGGGCGCTGGCGAATGCGCCGAAGCTTCTCTTGGCGGATGAGCCGACGGGGAACCTGGACCCCGGGACCTCGGATCAGGTGTTCGGGGTGCTGATGGATCTGGTGCGGTCGACGGGCCTTTCGGCGCTGATCGCGACGCACAACCTGGATCTCGCCGCGCGGATGGACCGGGTGGTGCGGCTGGCGGGGGGGCAGGTGGCGTGACGCCCTTCAAGGCACGCGGTTGTAGCGGATGAAGGGCGAGACCTTCGCGATCCGGTCGTAAAGCTGGCGGGCCTGATGGTTGAAGTCCTGGGTCAGCCAGTAGACGGCGGGGGCGCCGGCGGCATCGGCGCGGGCGTAGACCGCCTCGATCAGGGCGCGGGCGATGCCGGTGCCGCGGGCTTCGGGTGCTACGTAGAGGTCCTGCAGGTAGCAGGTGTCCTCGACCTTCCAGCAGTGCCGGTGAAAGAGGTAGTGCGTGAGACCGAGAAGCCGCCCGTCAGCTTCCGCCACGAGGCCTGAAAAGTCGCGCGGGTCGTCACCGAGGAGCCGCGCGAAGGTCGAGGCATAGACCGGCTCGGGGACCGAGGTCCGGTAGAAGGCCAGATATCCGGTCCAGAGCCGCCGCCAGTCGGGTTCGTCTTCGGGGCGCAGCGGGCGGATCAGATGCGGCATCGGTGGACCTCTCCTTCGGCGGGTTTGATCCTGATCCCGGGGCGGTCGCTTGGCAACCGGCAGGAAATCCAGACTATGCAGCGCAAGTGCGGCGCGGAAGAACCACAGGCGCGGATGCGGGGGACGGTGATGACCAGCCAGATTGCCATGCGGATTCAGCTTGGGCTGGCCGGTGCCTTGGGCGGGGCCGCGATCTGGGCCCTGGTCGAAGGGGCCGACAGGGGCTGGATCGGTGACTACGCCGCCCTGGTCCTGACCGGGTTCGTCCTGACCTTCGTGGCAGCCCTGTTCGCGATGGCCGGACCGCTTGGCCTTTGGCGGGCAAGCCTGCGGGCGCTTGGCCTTGGTCTGGTCGTGGCCTGCCTTCTGGCCCTGACCGCCCTGCGGTATGGCGAGGCGAACGACTTTTTCCACACGCCGTTCCAGACACTGGCCGGTCTGGTCGTGGCAACCCTGCCGGTGCCGTTCCTGATCGCCGCCGCCGGGACCGGCTGGCGCGACTACCCGAGCCTCTTTCTGGAAAGCTGGGCCAACCTGCTGCGCCTGTCGGCTGCGGCGGCTTTTGCGGGTCTCGTCTGGCTGGTGATCCTGCTGTCGTCGGAAGTGCTGAGCATCGTCGGCATCGAGGTGATCCGCCGCCTTCTGGATCATGATCTTGTCCCCCTCGTGGTGACCGGCGCGGCGCTGGGGGTCGGCACCGCGGTCGTCCACGATCTGGCCGAGTTTCTGTCGCCCTATGTCGTCCTGCGGCTGTTCCGGCTGTTCCTGCCGGTGGTGCTGTCGGTCATGGCCGTTTTCCTGATCGCCCTGCCGTTCCGGGGGCTGGACGGGCTGGCGGGCGACCTGTCCCCGGCACTTCTTATGCTGACGATGGTGGCAGGGGGTATCGCGCTGGTGGCGATCGCGGTCGACCGGACCGATGCAGAGGCGACCGAAAGCCCGCTGTTGCGCCGCGCGGCGAAGGGGATGGCCTTGCTGCTGCCGGTCTTTGCCGGTCTGGCGCTTTATGCGGTCTGGCTGCGGGTGGCCGACTACGGCTGGTCCCCGGACCGGCTGTTCATCGCCTGCCTGGCGCTGGTCGGGCTGGCCTACGGGCTGACATACGCTGCCGCCGTTTTGCGGGGTGCGGGGTGGATGGACCGCATCCGGCGGGGCAACCTGGCCCTGGCGCTGGCGGTCATCCTGCTGGCAGCGCTGTGGCTGACGCCGGTCCTGAACGCCGAGCGGATATCGGCGGCGAACCAGCTGGCCCGGTTTATGGCGGGAACGCTGCCGGTCGAGGCGCTGGACATCGCCGCGATCCGCAGCTGGGGAAGGCCGGGAGCCGAGGTGATCGCCGCGCTGGACGCCCGCGCACAGGAGCCGGGCCAGGAGGCTCTGGCAGCGGTTCTGGCCGGAGGAGGCACCGGCGCGGAACCTGACACTGCGCCCCTTGCGGCCCGGCTTGCCGACCTGATCGACTTGCAACCCGTCACGGCCACCGGCACGCGCGACAGCCTTCTGTCGCTGGCGGCCGCCTATCAGTTGCAGGACTGGCTGCAGGTCTGCGCGCCGCCCCTGCCGGACGGCAGCCGTCCCTGCCTGATGGTGGTTGCCGATCTGCTGCCGCTGCAGCCCGGCGAGGAAGCGATGCTGTTCCTGCAGCGGAGCGCGGATTATGTCGAGATCGCCGGTATCTTTCCCGGCAATGACGGGATCCTGCAGTACCGCTCTGCCTTGCGGGCCGATGGGATGCCGGTCGATGCGGCCGAGGCTGCACGCCTGATGCAAGAGTACCGGTCCGCCCCGCCACCGGTCACGGCAGCGCTTCTGAACCAGCTTGGCACCGGCGAGGCCGGACTTCTGATCCTGCCGTGACTTCGGGGGAAAGCGTTAACCCATATCGGATAGACTTGCGCCCGGACGACAGGTGGAGTTGGACATGGATGCGCTGCTGCTGCGGTCCCTGCAGGGCTATGTGCTTGATACCTTCGGGGTGGCAAGCTGGCAGGAGGTTTGTCGCAGGGCCGGGATGACGGTCGAGACTTTCGAGCCGATGCTGCACTATGATCCCGGCACGGCGGATCGGATCGCGGCCCTGGTGTCCGGGGTCCTGGGGCGGCCCGTCGAAGCGATATGGGAAGATGTGGGGACTTATCTTGTGACGAACCCTGACCGGGAAGGCGTGCGACGGCTCTTGCGCTTCGGCGGCATGTCCTACGGCGAGTTCCTGCATTCGCTGGAGGAACTGCCGGGCCGGGCGCGGCTTGCGATGCCCGACCTAGACCTGCCCGAAGTGACGCTGGACGAGGTCGGCCCCGACCAGTACCAGCTTTGCTGCCAGTCGCATCTCATGGGCACGCAGCGGGTGCTGGTCGGCATGCTGACGGCGATGGCCGACGACTATGGCGCGCTTTGCCTGATCGAGCCTGTGGCGGCGGACCGGACGATGATCTCGGTCCTGGACAGCCGCCACGCCAAGGCGCGCAGCTTCAACCTTGCGATGCCGGGGGGTTGAGCCATGCATGCCGACCTGCCCGGCCACCAGCTTGATCTTGATACGGCGGCGCTGGCGCAGTTCATGCCGATGCATCTTCTTCTGGACGGAGAGGGGCGGGCGCTAAGCTTCGGGCCGACGCTGGCGCGGGTTCTGCAGGACCGGGCGGTGCCGGGCGCGCGGTTCGAGGACCTGTTCGAGGTCCGCTCACCCGGCGGGGCGGTGACGGTGCAGGACGTGCTGGCACGCGCGGGCAACCGGTTCCGGCTTCTGCCGCGCAACGGGGTCAGGGCGGGGTTGCGCGGCCTGGGCCGGCGGCTGGCGGGGGGCGACCGGATCCTCCTCAACCTGTCGTTCGGCATTGATCTCATTGCCGCCGTGCGCGACCTGGCGCTGACCGACGCCGACTTTGCCGCGACCGATCTGGCGATGGAGCTTCTGTATCTGGCCGAGGCCAATGCCGCCGTCACGCGCGAGCTTCGGGGTCTGAACGTGCGGCTGGAAGGCGCGCGCATGGCCGCCGAGGAAGAGGCGATGACCGATCCCCTGACGGGCCTGCGCAACCGGCGCGCGGTCGACCTGATCCTGGACCGGCTTTGTGCGGCGCGGGCAAGCTTTGGCCTGCTGCATATGGACCTCGACTACTTCAAGGCGGTCAACGACACGTTGGGCCATGCGGCGGGCGACTTCGTGCTGGAAAGCGTCGGGCGCATCCTCGGCGACCAGCTGCGGACCGAGGACTGCGCCGCGCGGATCGGCGGTGACGAGTTCGTGGTGATCGTGGTCGGGCGCAGCGACCCCAAGACCCTGCAGGCGATCGCCGACCGGATCATCGCCCGCATCACCCAGCCGATGGAATTCGAGGGTCAGCCCTGCAAAGTGTCGGCCAGCATCGGCATCGTGCGCTCGACCGATCTTGCCAAGCCGGACGCGACGCAGCTGCTGGCGACGGCGGACCGCGCGCTTTACGCCGCAAAACATGCCGGGCGGGGGCGGGCGGTGCTTCTGGTGTCGCGCGGGGAGTAGGTTCGGTCAGCCGGGCCGGGGCGGCAAGAGCCACAGGGCTTCCGGTGGCAGGCTGACGGGCATGTCCTGGCCGACCTGCAAGGGGGCGGCAAGGTCCGGCGTGGTCAGGGCCTGAAGGCTGACGCCGGCGATCTCGACCTCGACCCTGGTCTGGGTGCCAAGGAAGGTCAGCGCGGTGATCCGGGCCCTGCGGGCATTCGGGCCGGGACCGAGGCGCAGGGCTTCGGGGCGGATGGTCAAGAGGCGGTCGCCCGCGGCGCCACTGGTGGCAAGGGTCAGGCTGCCGATGGAGCTGTGAAACTCCGGCCCGCGCAGCTGACCGGGGAGGAAATTCACCCCGCCGAAGAAGCGCGCGACGGCTTCTGTGGCGGGGCGGCGGTAAAGGTCCTCGGGCGTGCCGTGCTGGGCGAGCCTGCCGTCCAGAAGGAGGGCGATCCGGTCGGCTAGGGCCACCGCCTCGGCCTGGTCATGGGTGACGACGAGGGTGGTGATGCCGGTCTCGCGCTGCAGGTCGCGGATCAGGGCGCGCATCTCGTCGCGCAAGGTCGGGTCAAGGCTGGAGAGGGGCTCGTCCATGAGGAGGACCCTGGGCTGCAGGATCAGCGCCCGGGCGAGGGCTGCGCGCTGGCTCTGGCCGCCGGACAGCGCCATGGGGCGGCGGGTGCCGAACCCTTCCAGCCGGACGCGGGCGAGCATCGCCTGCACCCGGGATGCAATCTCTAACGCGGGCAGCCCGCGCATCTTCAGGCCGAAGCCGACATTGCCCGCGACCGTGAGGTGGGGAAAGAGGTGGGGTGCCTGGAAGACCATCGCCACGCCCCGACGTTCCGGTGCCAGAGCGCGGACCGACCGGTCGTCCAGGCGGATGTCGCCGCTGTCGGGGGTCAAGAGACCGGCGATCAGCTTCATCGTCGTGGTCTTGCCGCTGCCCGACGGACCGAGAAGGGCCGTCAGCGTCCCGCTTTCCACCACGAGATCAAGATCGTGGACCGCCGCCTGCCCCGCGCCGGGATAGGACTTGGTCAGACGCTCCAGCGCCAGCCGCGTCATCGGCGCACCGGCCCGGCCAGGGCGGCACCGCGCCCGCCGACATGCCGCGCGGTCAGGATCAGGATCAGAAGCCCCGGCAGGATGTAGAGAAGGGCGATGGCCCCGGTCACGTCGTTCCGGCCCGAGGCGGCGAAGCTGTAGAGGACCAGAGGCAGCGTCTGCACCCGCCCGCCGC
>JBIJDO010000239.1:0-5077 GCA_044344105.1 Tabrizicola sp. | reverse complement strand
CACCATCAGCGGCAGGTAGACATAGACCATGCCGATCAGCACGGCGGTTTCGGTGTAGAGGATCTGCAAAGGCTCGGTCCGAAGCCCGGTCTGGATCAACAGCGAGTTCAACAGCCCCTCGTTCCGGATCACCTGCAGGATCGCGAAGGTGCGGATCAGAAGGTTGGTCCAGAACGGGATGGTGATCAGGAACAGCCACAACGGGCGTTCGTGCGCGGGCCGTGTCGCGATGAACCAGGCGGTCGGCAGGCCCACCGCAAAGGTCAGAAGCGTGGTGACGATCGAAAGCCAGGCCGACCGCCAGAAGATCGTCAGATGCGCATCGGCCAGGCTGACGACGGTCGGGTCGAAGATGTCACGCTCGAACAGGACCTGGAACCAGGCATTGGTCGAGAACACCCACTCGACATTGCCGAACTGGCCGGGGGTCAGGAAGGCGTAGATCACCATGACGATCAGCGGTCCGACGGCGGCAAGGGCCAGGATCACCAGCGCGGGCGTCGACAAGAGCCAGCCGTTGCGGGCCGAGGTGCGGATGGCCTGGTCCTCGGCGGGGCTCATCCTCAATCCTCCACCCGCTGCACCGCGCCATCGGCAAAACGCAGGCCCACGGCCTGGCCTTCGGACAACCCCGCCTCGCCGGAGGCCGGGCTTTGCAGGCGGGCGACGATCTCGGTCCCGTCCGACAGCGCCAGATGGCAATGCGTGTCGGTCCCGAAATAGACCAGCGTCTTCACGCTTGCCTTCAGCCCGTCCGAGGGCAGCGCCAGCCGCACCTGCTCCGGCCTCACGCTGACCGTCGCCTCGCCCCCGGCCACCAGGCCCGGCACGTCGATCCGCTCGCCCGTGCCCAGCCGCAAGGCCCCCGCCTCGGCCAGCCCGTGCAGAAAGTTGGTCTCGCCGATGAAGCTGGCGACAAAGCGGTTCTTCGGATGGATGTAGATGTCCTTCGCGGTCCCCACCTGCTGGATGCGACCGGCACTCATCACCGCGATCCGGTCGGACATGGTCAGGGCTTCCTCCTGATCGTGCGTGACGAAGATGAAGGTGATCCCGGTTTCCAGCTGCAGCCGCTTCAGCTCGATCTGCATCTCCTTGCGCAGTTTCAGGTCCAGCGCAGACAGGGGTTCATCCAGCAGCAGCACCTTCGGCTGCGGTGCCAAGGCCCGCGCCAGTGCCACCCGCTGCTGCTGCCCGCCCGAAAGCTGGCTCGTCCTGCGGCCCGCCATCGCCTCCAGCTTCACCAGCGCCAGCATCTGCGCGGTCCGGGCCTTCACCTCCGCCGCAGATTTGCCCAGCATTTCCAGCCCGAAGCCGATGTTCTGCGCGACCGTCAGATGCGGGAAAAGCGCATAGCTCTGGAACACCGTGTTCACCGGGCGGCGGTTCGGCGGCAGCGTGGTGATGTCGGTCCCGTCCAGCAGGATCGTCCCGTCGGTCGGCATTTCGAACCCGGCGATCAGCCGCAGCAGCGTGGTCTTGCCGCAGCCAGACGGTCCCAGAAGCGTGAAGAACTCGCCCCGCCGGATGTCGACCGACACATCGTCCAGCGCCCGGACCACCCCGGCACCCTGCCCGAAGGCCTTGACGACATTCTGCGCCGAGATCGTCACGTCATCGGCCACGATCACCCCCCTCGTGCCCTGTGCTTTTGATCATATTGGGACGGGCGATCCGGTGCTGACAAGCGATTCCTTCCGCATCAACGCGCCAAGGGCGCGCGTTTTCCGGCCCAGGGGGCGGCGCGCTCAACTTCTGCGCACAGGGCGATCAGAGTTTCGTCCTGACCGTAAGCCGCGGCCAGATGGATGCCGATCGGCAGGCCGTCCTTCGACCAGCCAAGGGGCAGGCTCGCGGCAGGCTGGCCGCTGGCGTTGAAGACGGCACAGAACGGCGAATAGGCGAAGATGCCCTCCGGCCCGGTGCGATAGCCGACGTAATCATCGGTCTGATGCGAGAACCGCCCGACCCGCGCCGGAGGCTCGGCCAGCACGGCCGACAAAAGCACGTCGGGCCCGTCATGGAAGAACCCGGCCATCTCACGGCCAAAGGCGTGTATCTGCCCGACCGCTTCCAGATAGCGCGTCGGATGCTGGGTTTCGGCATGGGCCACCGCCCCGCGCCCCACGCCCTCGACCAGATCGGCGGTCAGGGGCCGCCCGTTCAGCGCCGACCGGATGCCAAGGGCGGTGCCCACCGCCACGATATCGGTCCAGGCCCGCATCATGCCGCCAAAGTCGGCACGGGGCAGCGCAGGCTCCACCCCATGGCCCAGGCCTTCCAGCAGCCTTCCGGCGTCCCGGACCGCCTCGGCCACCTCGGGGTGAACGGGCGCACCGGCAAAGGTCGTGTCACAAAGACCGATCCGCAACCGCCGGGGCGGTCGCGAGATCGCCGCCGCATGCCCCCGGACCAAAGGGGGCGCAACATAGGGCGCGCCAAGGTCCGGCCCCTCGCAGGCGTCAAGCATCGTCGCGGTGTCGCGCACCGAGCGGGTCAGGAACCCGTCAATGGCCATCCCGGCCCAGCCTTCCCCGGCATAGGGTCCGTCCGGCAGCCGCGCCCGTGTCGGCTTGAACCCGAAAAGCCCGCAGCTCGAGGCCGGTATCCGCACCGACCCGCCGCCGTCCGACCCGTGTGCAAAGGCCACGATCCCCGCCGCCACCGCCGCCCCCGCGCCGCCCGACGACCCGCCCGAGGTATGGTCAAGGTTCCACGGGTTGCGGGTCGGCCCGCCATAGACCGCCGCTTCCGTCGCCGCACCGATCCCGCCTTCGGGGCTGGTCGTCCGCCCGAAGGTCACCACGCCCGTCGCCTTGATCCGCTGGAAGATGCTGGAATCGCCGGGATAGACCGTGTTCGCCAGAAGACGCGAGCCATTGTGCGACGGGAAATCCTTCGCCTCGATCCCCAGATCCTTGATCAGGAAGGGCACCCCCCGGAACGACCCCGGCGGCAGACCATCGGCAATCGCTTTCCGCGCGACGCCTTCCTGGATCAGCACCACCGCGTTGATCGCGGGGTTGCGCGCGTCAACCGCTGCCAGCGCCGCATCCAGAAGCTCGTCCGGGGTCACTTCTTTGCGCGCCACCAGTGCGGCAAGCGCGGTTGCGTCTTCCGCACCAAGGTCTCCGATCATCGCCGTCTCCATAGATCGCTCGTGGCCAGCCTGCGGCGCAGAGCAGGACGTCGTCATGTCCGGAACCGACACGGGACCGCCGCGATTGTTCAGACTTGCGGCAGAACCGTTGCCAGAACCTCGCGCAAGGTTTCCGGCAGAATGGGTTTTGGCAGAAACCCGTCCAGGGCGTCCGCCCCGGCAGCCTCGCGCTGCGCAGCCAGAATGTCTGCTGTCATGGCGACCACAGGAACACGGGGCCCCGGTCGTGCCCGGATGCGCCGCAGGGTTTCCTGGCCGTCCATCTCGGGCATCATCATGTCGAGAAGCACCAGGTCGATATGGCCCTGTTCCAACTTCAGTAACGCTTCCGCACCGCTTGCCGCCTCCACGACTTTCGCGCCGGTCGCCAGCAGCAGCTGTGCTGCAACCAGCCGGTTGGTGCCGATGTCATCGACGATCAGGATCGTCCGGCCCCGGACATCAGTCGCCAGTGCCTTCGGAACAGCGGCAGAGCTTTCGGGGGCCTTCACCGTCAGTCGAAACGTCGCGCCGCGCCCGTTCGGCATCAGGATCAGGTCACCCCCCATCTGCTTCGCCAGTGCGCGGCTGATCGCCAGCCCAAGTCCGACACCGGGGCTGTCGGTCGAGCCGCGAAAGAAAGGCTCGAAGATGCGGTCCTGAAATTCGGCTGGAACGCCGGGTCCTTCATCGGTGACATCGACGATCAGATCGGACAGCATGTAGCCGACCGTCGCCGTCACCGGTCCGGCGGGCGCGTGCTTGATCGCATTGCCGATCAGGTTGGCCAGGCATTGCCGCAGGCGCTGGCTGTCCAGTTTCAGGGTCTCGGGGACGTCTTCGGTGACCGTCAGCCGGATGTCGCGGCCCTGTCTGCGGGACTGGGTCTCGAAGATGAAGACCAGCGCGGACAGTTCCGACCGGATGTTGACCGCGCGCGGCGAGATCGGCACCCGCCCGTCGCGCAGCGCCGAATAGTCGAGCGCATCGTCCAGCATCACCGCCAGATCGCGGGCCGAGGTCACCATGGTCCGAAGCCGCTCGCGGGTCTGGCCCTGTGCGGTCGCGGCCTCGATCTCGCCAAGCCCGATGACCGCGTTCAGGGGCGTGCGCAACTCGTGGCTGATCTGGGCAAGAAACCGCCCCTTGGCGGCATCGGACGCGCGGGCATCCGCGGCAGCCGTGGCACTCGCCCTGTGCAGCTTGTGGTTCGAGATCATCGCCACGGCGGCATAGCCAAGTCCGGCCGCGGCCGTGATGGTGCAGACCACCAGGCCGCTCAGGCTGCCGACGCTGATCCAGTAGTAGGTGTTGAAGATGAAGGCGACGGCCCCCACGGCTGCGATCCCGGCCGAGCCCATCGGCAGGTGGATCGACCGGATCGAGCTGAGGTGCAGAAGCGTGGCCATCGAGATGCCGACCCCGACCGCCTTGGCATAGGGGCTGTCGTCCAGCCAGACGACTCCGGTGCCGATCATCAGGGTCGCCTCCATCGTGACCATGCCCCAGATCGCCGTGCGGTAGCGCCAGGGCGACCGGTAGGGGTCAAGCCCGTTCATCGCCCGGTCGGTGATGACCTCGGCGCTGAAATTGATCGCGAACAGAAGGCCCATGAGCCAGGCCGGGGCGAAGATCGTGCAGATCGCGAAGGCCAGTGCGGTGGCCAGAACCCGCTGCCAGAACTCGCTGGTGGCGATCTCGTGCTGGCGCGCGATTTCCGCGCGCAGGAGGTCCTGGCTGGCATCGGTCGATGGCGACAGGTGAAGCATCGGAGACGGGCACCGGGGGGTTGCGGCATCGGTGCCAAGCTAGACCGCCGCCGACCCTGCAGGTCAAGGGGCTGGTTCCGTCGCGATGGCCACGTCCTGCCGGAGCCTGCCGTCCGTGCCGAAGACCAGAAGCCGCTGATCGGTGGTGACGACGGCGATCCAGCCGGTG
>JBIJDO010000304.1:0-4131 GCA_044344105.1 Tabrizicola sp. | reverse complement strand
CGGCGTTCGCAAGCTGGATGCGGTCTCGGAGATCGAGCCTCTCTTCAGGGCGGTGATCGACGGTGCGGCGCGGGACACGGCGGATCGGGCCTGCATCGACTATTTCCGCAAGACCTATGGCATCTGGGGCGGCGACGCGACCCAGAGGACCTGACCGCGCGGCAACCGGGTCGGACGGCGGACCCCGGCGTAGCCCGCCGCCCGCGTCGCGTTGACCACGGCGGCTTCGGTCACGTGATAGGGCGGACGGTCGGGATGGGTGACGACCCCGTCCGCCTGGCGCATTGGCCGGTCTGGGTCGGATGCCAGAAACACCGTGAAGAGGCAGGCGCGCAGCTTCGGGAACCGGCGGAGACCCTGCATCGCGATCGCGAGCGACGGGTCGGGCAGGTGGGTGAAGACCCCGAAGGCGATGGCAAGGGTGATGGTGTCGGGGAGGCCGGGGAAGGCGAAGTCCCGGTCCTCGATCAGATGATCGCCGGGCAGGCGGTCGGGATCGGCAAGTTCGGTCAGCCGCCCGTGCCGCATCAGGGCAAGCGAGGCGTCGGTGCCCCAGTAGTGGCCGGGTTTGAGGAACGGGACCGCCTTGTGCCCGAGCCTGAGCGCGCCGCAGCCGATGTCGAGGAGATGGTCGTCGGGGGTCATCCCCTCGGCCAGGAGGGCGGCCATCTGGACGCGGGCGGTTTCATCCCAGCGCCCGCCGACGATGTCGCGGTGGCGGCCCTTCGCGATGGCCTCGTCGTAGAAGCCGGGGGCAAGGTACGGGGAGGCGAGCCTTGGCCGGACGGGGCGGGTCAGGCCTTGTCATCCTTCTTCGCGGCGGCGGCCTTCAGCCGGGCGACGAGGTCTTCCTTGGTCTCGCGGGGGGGAGTGGTCGCCTTGGGCGCGCCCTTCTGGGCGTGGTCGGGGCCGCGGGGGGCGCGGCGGGCACCCTTGGGGTTGCCGGATTTCGAGTAGTCCATCGGGGGGGCCTCCGGGGGATGGTGTGGCCCATGGGGATGCCGGATTTGGGCCGCGGGGGCAAGGGGAGTGTGGGTGCCCACGCGTGGGCGGGTTTCGGGTCGCAAGCAAATCAAGGGGTTGGCTGTGGGCGTTAGGGATTTGGCAAGAAGTGGAGTCTGAAACGATCGGCAGGACTGACCACGTTGCAGGAAGCAGGGGCACAACGAAAAAGGATGCGCCGTGGCGCACCCTTTAGAGAGTCGGGCCGAAGCCCGACCGACGAAGATGATTTAGGCCAGCGACGGGTCGATGCCCTTGCAGGCGGTCAGAAGGCCCTTCACCGCGTCGATGGACTTGTCGAGCATGGCCTTCTCGGCAGAATCAAGCTTGACCTCGACCACCCGTTCCACCCCGCCCGCGCCGATGATGACCGGGACGCCGACATAGATGCCGTCAAGGCCATAGGCGCCTTTCACATGGGCGGCGCAGGGCAGAAGGCGCTTCTGGTCCTTGAGATAGGCTTCGGCCATTTCGACCGCCGAGGCCGCCGGGGCGTAGAAGGCGGAGCCGGTCTTGAGGAGACCGACGATTTCCGCCCCGCCGTCGCGGGTGCGCTGGACGATGGCATCCAGCTTTTCCTGCGTGGTCCAGCCCATCGCCACGAGGTCGGGCAGGGGAATGCCGCCGACGGTGGAGTAGCGGACGGAGGGCACCATCGTGTCGCCATGGCCGCCGAGGACGAAGGCGGTGACGTCCTTCATCGAGACGTTGAATTCGACGCTGAGGAAATGCCGGAAGCGGGCGCTGTCCAGAATGCCCGCCATGCCGACGACCTTGTTGTGCGGCAGGCCGGAAAACTCACGCAATGCCCAGACCATGGCGTCGAGCGGGTTGGTGATGCAGATCACGAAAGCCTTCGGGCAGTTGGCCTTGATGCCCTCGCCGACCGACTTCATCACCTTGAGGTTGATGCCGAGAAGGTCATCGCGGCTCATCCCCGGCTTGCGGGGCACGCCGGCGGTGACGATGCAGACATCGGCCCCCTTGAGATCGGCGTAGGAATTGGTGCCGGTGAGGCTGGCATCGAACCCTTCCACCGGCCCGGACTGCGCGATGTCCAGCGACTTGCCTTGCGGCGTGCCTTCGGCAATGTCGAACAGGACGACGTCGCCCAGTTCCTTCAGCGCGAGAAGATGCGCAAGCGTGCCGCCGATCTGACCGGCGCCGATGAGGGCGATCTTGGGTCTGGCCATGGGTGCCTCCTGTTGATGAATCGGGGTTTGGGTAGCGGCTTATCCGGCGGGTGTCCAGTGTCGGGGCCGATTTGGTATACCATTGTATGCGCAATTTTGACGCTTTCGGCGGCGCTTGATAGGGGTTAGCGGTAACGCCAGCGGAGGCGAGGCATGGACATCTGGTTCTGGGTGGCGGCGGTGATTGCGGCGTCCCTGGTGGGCATGGGCAAGGGCGGCGTGCCGATCGTCGGCATGCTGGCGGTGCCGGTCATGGCGCTGGTGATGAACCCGGTGATGGCGGCGGGGATGCTGCTGCCGGTCTATGTCGTGTCCGACATGTTCGGGCTTTACGCCTATCGCCACGCCTTCGACCGGCGGGTTCTGGCGATCCTTTTGCCGGGCGCGCTCATCGGCATCGGCTTGGGCTGGGCCACGGCCAGCATCGTGCCCGAAGCGGCGGTGACGCTGCTGGTGGGGCTGATCGGCGTGGCCTTTGCGCTGAACCTGATCGTCAAGCGGGCGGTGGTTGCAGAGCCGAAGCGGGCCGAGGTCGCCCCCGGCCTCATCTGGGGCGCGGTGACGGGGTTCACCAGTTTCGTCAGCCATGCCGGAGCGCCGCCCTATCAGGTCTATACCCTGCCGCTGGGCCTGACGAAGGCGGTCTTCGCCGGGACCTCGACCATTGCGTTCACGGTGATCAACGCGGTGAAGCTGGTGCCCTACTATGCGCTGGGGCAGTTGAATACCGGCAACCTGAAGATGGCCGCGGTGCTGGCGGTTCCGGCGGTGATTGCGGTCTTTGCCGGGGTGGGCCTGGTCAAGATCATGCCGGAGCGGCTGTTCTTCCGGCTGGTGATCTGGGCGCTGTTGGCGATTTCGCTGAAGCTGATCTGGGATGGGGCGTGGGGTCTGGTCTGACCCGGAACTTGCGGGTTTCGCGGGGGACCGGGTGCTTTGCCGCGGTCCTTGTGCAAGTCTGTCGGAGGCGCCCCCCCACCCTCTCCCTCCCCCACGCGGGGGGAGGGAAGCGCGCTGGGCTGGCGGTGCTTCAACGCCGGAGGAGACGCAGATGCCGCCAGACGAAGACGCGCTTTATGCCAGTCTGGCCGCGCGGGACGGCCGGTTCGACGGGACCGCCTTCGTCTGTGTCCGGACGACGGGCATCTTCTGCCGGATGACCTGTCCGGCGCGGACGCCAAAGCGCGGGAATGTGACCTTTCGCGCCAGCGTGGAGGCTTGCGTGGCCGCAGGCTTCCGGGCCTGCAAGCGTTGCAGGCCCGACGGGGTCAGATCCGGTTTCCCTTTGCCGGAAGCTCTTCGGTGACCGCCTCGAACCCCGCACCCGAGGCCATCAGGCACATCCGGCCGTCGGGGAGGGTCATGGTGATCGTCCAGGTGCCGCTGGCTTCGGCGGCGTAAAGCTCCATCACCGCCGCCTCGCCCGCGATGCCGATGGCGCGGCGGCTTTCGCCGTAGCGGTCGGCGAGGAGGGCGACGACGGTGTCGCGGGCGTCGCATTGCGGGGCGCTGGAGGCGACATCGGCAGCGGCGATCATGCCGCCGAGGCCAAGCGAGAGGGCGAACATCGTCCGGGTCATGGGTTGGGCCTTTCCTGAGAGTGGAGGCCGAAAGGCTGCGGCAACCTGGCTGCGATGCGGTTAACGCGGCGGGCGGGAAGCCGTTTCTGCCGGTCCGCCTGGCCCTTGATGCTGCAATGCAGCAGATTTGGGCTTGCCGTTTCTGTCCGATCCGTGCTTTCAAGCGCAAGAATGTTGCGCAGAGGTGAGTCGTGATGCGTCCCTACCGGTCCGTTCTGTACATCCCGGCCTCGAACGCGCGGGCGCTGGAAAAGGCGCGGGACCTTGCCGTCGATGCGCTCATCTTCGACCTTGAGGATGCGGTGGCACCCGAGGAGAAGGCCCGGGCGCGCGACCTGTTGGCCGAGGAACTGCTT
>JBIJDO010000010.1:0-18455 GCA_044344105.1 Tabrizicola sp. | reverse complement strand
AGATGGTGCCGTATGTTGAAGCCAAACCGATCATGCAGCCCTTCGGCGACCGGTCAAAGGAGGTGATCGAGCCGATGCTGACCGACCAGTGGTTCGTCGACACCGCCAGGATCGTCGAACCCGCGCTGGAGGCAGTGCGGTCGGGCCGGACGAAGATCATCCCGCCCTCGGGCGAGAAGACCTATTACCACTGGCTGGAGAACATCGAACCCTGGTGCATCAGCCGCCAGCTTTGGTGGGGGCACCAGATTCCGGTGTGGTATGGGCCGAAAAAGTTGGAAGACGGCAGTCTCAGCGCCGACGGAACGTTCGAACCGTTCTGCGCTCCGAACGAAGATTCAGCCATTCAGTTGGCGAAGGCCTACTACGGCCAAGAAGCCGATGTGACTATCGCGTTGTTTGACGGTGCTCAGCCGACAATCAAGGGCGAGAGGACCGGTATTTGGGTGGGAGTTGGTGCCGAACCGACACCGGGAACCCAGGGAAAAGTCTTCCACGGGACTATCCCGCTCACCCGCGATCCCGACGTCCTCGACACCTGGTTCTCCTCCGGCCTCTGGCCGATCGGGACGCTCGGCTGGCCGGAGCCCACGCCGGAGCTGAAGAAGTACTTCCCCACCTCGGTCCTCGTGACCGGGCAGGACATCCTGTTCTTCTGGGTCGCCCGGATGATGATGATGCAGCTTGCCGTGGTGAACGACATTCCGTTTCACACCGTCTACCTGCACGGCCTGGTCCGCGACGCCAAGGGCAAGAAGATGTCCAAAAGCCTCGGCAACGTCATCGATCCGCTGGAGATCATCGACGAATACGGCGCCGATGCGCTGCGGTTTGCCAATGCGGCGATGGCATCCCTGGGCGGCGTCCTGAAGCTGGATACCCAGCGCATCGCGGGCTACCGGAACTTCGGCACCAAGCTCTGGAACGCCTGCCGCTTTGCCGAGATGAACGGGGTGTGGGAGGGGCACGCGACCGGCCCTGCCCCCGACCCCAAGGCCACCGCGAACAGGTGGATCATCGGCGAGACGGCGAAGACGCTGGCCGAGGTCAACGAGGCCTTGGAGGCCTTCCGCTTCGACACCGCCGCCGACGCGCTGTACAAGTTCGTCTGGGGCCGCGTCTGCGACTGGTATGTCGAATTCGCCAAACCCCTCTTTGACGGCCCCGATGCCACCGAGACGCGGGCGACGATGGCCTGGGTGCTGGACCAGTCGATGATCCTCCTTCACCCCTTCATGCCCTTCATCACCGAAGAGCTGTGGGGCACGACCGGCAAGCGCGAGAAGCTGTTGGTCCACACCGACTGGCCGACCCTGCCCGCCAGTCTGATCGACGCCGCAGCCGACCGCGAAATGTCCTTCGTCACCACGCTGATCGACGACATCCGCTCGGCCCGCGCGCAGGTGCATGTGCCGGTGGGCCTCAAGGCCGACCTCGTGGCCACCAGCCTGACGGAGGAGGCGCGGGCGGCCTTCACCCGGAACGAAGTCCTGATCAAGCGCCTCGCCCGTGTGGAAACGGTGACCGAAGGACCGGCCCCCAAGGGCAGCATCGCGGTGGCCGCCGAAGGTGCCGCTTTCGCGATCCCGCTCGAAGGACTGATCGACATCGCCGAGGAAAAATCCCGCCTGCAAAAGGCGCTGGAAAAGCTGATGAAGGAAATCGGCGGCCTCAAGGGCAGGCTCGACAACCCCAACTTCGCCAAGTCCGCACCCGAGGACGTGGTGATGGAGGCGCAGTCGAACCTGGAGGCACGCGAGGAAGAAGCAAAGAAGATCAGGGACGCGCAGACCCGACTTGCCGATCTGGGGTAGGGAAATCCGACCCCAGCCGTCTTGACCCAAGCCTTTGCGGAACGGATGCGTCACACTGACGCCACCCTCGGAAAGGACCCGCCCATGCGCCTGCCCCTCGCCTTCGCCGTGATCGCCTTCGCCGGTGCCGCCTATCCGCTGACCCCCGAGCTTTTCCCTGAACTGACGCTGACCGGCGGCACTGCAGCCCGGGTCCCAGACACAGAGGTCGTGCTGCAATTGACCGGGATCACCGACCAGCGCTGCCCCGCCGACGTCGACTGCTATTGGGAAGGCATGATCCGCGCCGAGATCACGGTGACTGCGGCCTCCGGTCCGGTGCCGATCGTGCTTTGCAATCTCTGCGACGATGCCACCGGCCTTGCCACCGCCGCCGGGCTGACCTTCGGGCTGGTCGGGCTTGCGCCATCGGTGGAGGACCTCGCAAAACTGGGGCGCGCGCCGGTACCGGCGGATTACCGGCTGACGGTGAACTACGGCCCGACTGGCTGACCTTGCAAGGCCGCGGCCCTCATGCCAGCCTGCCCCGCATGAGCCGCTTCCTGACTCCGCACGCCGCCGCCCTGCCCGCCACCGTGCCCTTCACCGGCCCTGAAGCTTTGGAGCGGCGGACGGGCATTGCGTTTCGCGCGCGGCTCGGGGCGAACGAGTCGCTGTTCGGGCCGTCCCCGAAGGCCGTGGCCGCGATGGCGGCGGCTGCCGGGGAAGTCTGGATGTATGGAGACCCGGAGAGCCACGCTCTGAAACACGCCCTTGCCGCACATCATGGGGTTACCCCCGGCCATATCGCGGTCGGGCCGGGGATCGACGGCCTTCTCGGCCTGATCTGCCGCCTGGTGCTGGAACCGGGAACGCCGGTGGTGACGAGCCTCGGGGCCTATCCGACCTTCAACTTCCACGTTTCCGCTCAGGGCGGCGCGCTGACGCGGGTGCCCTACCGGGACGATCATGAGGACCCCGAGGCCTTGCTGGCAGCCGCGACGGCAACGCGCGCACGGCTGATCTACCTGGCCAATCCCGACAACCCGATGGGGTCGCACCACCCGGCCCGCGTGATCGAGGACATGGTGGCGAACCTGGCCGAAGAGACCCTGCTGATCCTCGACGAGGCCTACGCCGACCTTGCACCCGAGGGGTCGGTGCCGGTGATCGCGGCGGACCATCCCCAGGTGATCCGGCTGCGGACGTTTTCCAAGGGCTACGGGCTGGCGGGCGCGCGGGTGGGTTATGCCATGACCAACCCGGACCTGGCGGTCGCCTTCGACAAGGTGCGTGACCATTTCGGGATGGGCCGGGTGGCCCAGGCGGGCGCGCTTGCGGCGCTGGCCGATCAGGACTGGCTGCGCGACGTGCAGACCCGCACGGTTGCGGCACGGGCGCGGCTGGCCGGGATTGCGGTGGCGAATGGTCTGCTTCCCCTGCCCTCGGCCACGAACTTCGTGACCATCGACTGCGGGCGCGACGGCGACTTTGCGCGGCTGGTTCTGGCCGAACTCGGGGCGCGGGGCGTCTTCATCCGGATGCCGGGCGTGGCCCCCTTGGACCGCTGCATCCGCATCAGCCTTGGCGACGACCTTGCGCTGGACGTGCTTGAAGACACCCTGCCCCGCGCCCTGGAGGCGGCGGGCTGATCATTCGGCGGCGAGGTCCGGTTTGGCCGGGCCGACCGCAGGAGCGCTGCCCGGCAACGGTGTTTCCGCGGGGCCAAGACGCGGGGAAGCGGGCACCGGCTCCTGCAAGAGCAACCGGCCCGGCATCTGGATCGCCGTCGGGCCGGACATTGCCGTCGCGTCCGCAATCACGCGCCGGAAGACCAGCATGTTCTGGAACGTGGTCTTGGTCCCGGTGAAGCCCACCCGCTCTTCGCAGGGCAGCGCGTCGGCGCGGACATAGTCCCAGCCTTCGGCCCCCAACTGGTTCATCAGGCTGGTCAGGGCATAGGCGAAACGGTCTTCGGTGGTCTTGACCCCACGCGCCTTTTCGCCCCGTTTCGGTGCCGGGATGACCTTGAACTCAAAACGCTGCATCGGGTTTCTCCCGCCTTGTTCCAGCATCTCATATGAGATTCCGCCCGCAACCGCAAATCAGCCAAGGTTTTTTCGGCAGAACCGCGCTTGGGCTGCAACAGACAGCGGTCAAAGCCCCAGCTTGGCCGCCACCAGCGCATTGACCGTGGCGGGGTTGGCCTTGCCGCCCGAGGCCTTGATCACCTGGCCGGTAAACCAGCCAGCAAGCTTGGGATTGGCCTTGGCCTTTGCCACCTGATCGGGGTTCGCGGCGATGATCTCGTCCACCGCCTTTTCGATCGCACCGGTGTCAGTGACCTGCTTCAGTCCTCGCGCCTCGGCAATCTGCGCGGGGTCGCCGCCTTCGGTATAGACGATCTCGAACAGGTCTTTGGCCATCTTGCCGCTGATCGTGCCGCTGCCGATCAGGTCGATGATGCCACCCAGCTGGGCCGTCGAAACCGGGCTTTCGCCGATATCATGGCCTTCCTTCTTCAGCCGCCCGAACAACTCGTTGATGACCCAGTTCGCGGCGATCTTGCCGTCGCGGCCCCTGGCGACCTCGTCGAAGTAGCGGGCCGCGTCCAGTTCGGCGGTGAGCACATTGGCGTCGTAGTCGGTCAGGCCGTAGTCGGCCATGAAGCGGGCCTTCTTGGCGTCCGGCAGTTCCGGCATCGAGGCGGCAACGCCATCGACCCAGGCTTGTTCGATCTCCAGAGGCAAGAGGTCGGGGTCGGGGAAATAGCGATAATCGTGGGCTTCTTCCTTCGACCGCATCGACCGCGTCTCGTTGCGGTCGGGGTCGTAAAGCCGGGTTTCCTGCACGACCTTGCCGCCGTCTTCCAGAATGGCGATCTGGCGCCGCGCCTCATGGTCGATGGCCAACTGGATGAACCGCATCGAGTTCATGTTCTTGATTTCGCAGCGCGTTCCAAGATGCGAAAAGTCCTGCGTTTCCTGATACTTTTCGTACTGGCCGGGCCGGCAGACGCTGACGTTGACGTCCGCCCGCAGGTTGCCGTTCTGCATGTTGCCGTCGCAGGTGCCAAGGTAGCGCAGGATCTGGCGCAGTTTCGTGACATAGGCCGCAGCCTCTTCCGGTCCGCGGATGTCGGGACGGCTGACAATCTCCATCAGCGCGACGCCGGTGCGGTTGAAATCGACGAAGGAAAGGTTCGGGTCCATGTCGTGGATGGATTTCCCGGCATCCTGTTCCAGGTGGATCCGTTCGATCCGCACCCGGCGGGCGACACCCGGAGCCATCTCGACCAGCACTTCGCCTTCGCCGACGATCGGATGATAGAGCTGGCTGATCTGATAGCCCTGCGGCAGGTCGGGGTAGAAATAGTTCTTGCGGTCGAAGGCCGAGGTCAGGTTGATCCGCGCCTTCAGGCCAAGGCCGGTCCGCACCGCCTGTTCGACGCAGTATTCGTTGATCACCGGCAGCATCCCCGGCATCGCGGCGTCGACGAAGGCGACGTTCGAGTTCGGCTCGGACCCGAAGGCGGTGGAGGCACCCGAGAAGAGCTTCGCGTTGGACGAGACCTGGGCATGGATTTCCATGCCGATCACCAGTTCCCAGTCGTGCTTCGCCCCGGCAATCACCTTGGGCGCGGGCGCGGTGTAGGTCAGGTCAAGCATCTTGCCTCCGGTGCGGGATCATCGCGCGCCGGTTTAGGACGGGTCAGCCTTGCGGGCAAGGGCGTATCAGGTGCGGCGGACCAGGGTGCCGAGACCGTCCCCGCGCCGAACGATCCGGGCCCCGCGCTTCAGGGCCGGGCCGAAGACTTCGGCCAGGGCGTAGACCAGGCTTTCGGTGCCACGGGTCCAGCAGTCGAGATGCACCTCGCGCATCCGGTTCCACAGCACGTCCGACAACGCGGCGCGGGTCTTGGTCAGCTGGTAGGCCGAGGCCGGTCCGGCCTTGCGCAGGTCAAGCGCCAGCCCGGCAAGGAGGTTCGCCGCCTGATTTGCACGGTGCTGGCAGCCGGTGGCCGACTGGTAGTCGCCCAGCGCCTCGAAGAAGTACTCGTAGTCGATGGTCGGCAAGAGATCGCCCAGCGTGTCGGCGGCAGAAATCTGGAAGACCGCATAGGCGGCCTTGCCGGTCACGCCGTCGGTCAGGCGGACGGCACGGCGGGCCTCGCGCTCGAAACTGGCGAGCGACCCGAACCAGCCGGGCAGCATGTTCGCGGCATGGGCGGCATGGACGGCGGAATCCTCGGGGTCGAGATCGCACCAGTCCTCGTACCATTCGCGGCAGACCGAGGCCCCGTCCTCGATCCCGCGGACAAGGGCGTAGCGCGTGGCCGCCAGAAGGGGCGACATCTCCTCGATCGGGTCGAAGAGGGTGACAAGCTCTTCGGCGGCGGCGTAATGCGCGGCACTTTCCGCCCAGGTATCCTGCGACAGGGCATGGCCCTGGCCAAGCTGGCGCTTGGCGGTGGCAAGGTCGACATGGGCCTGCGCAAGGGTCTGCGCGGCGGCATAGTCGTCGGAATGGGTGTCGTAGACGGTTTCCAGGACCGAAAGCTCCCGGCGGGCGGCATCCCAGTCGGACCGGGCGATCGCCTGGGTGAGGCCGGCGCGCATGCCATCGCTGATCAGCGGGGCGACGCGGCGGCCACCCGAGGCCATGGTGCGTTCCTGGTCGGTGAAGCGCAGCGCTTCCAGCAGGTCGGACCATTCGCCCGCGGCTGCCATGGCGGCATGGTCGTCGGTGACACACTGCCATTCGGTGCGTTCGGGTCCCATCCGCATCACGGGCGCATCCAGCCGGGCAAGGACCTGATCGGCCTTCAACCCGTCGAGCAGATCCTGCCCGATCAGGGCATCCGACCGCAGCCGGACGGCATGTTCTTGCTGACTGCGACCCGACCGGGTTTTCACATGCATCAGTGACGGTGTAACCAGCATTTACCAGTCCTCAGGGCAGGTTTCGTCCGCCCGTGTGCGAAAATGCTCGCGGATCAGGGCGAAAAAAGGGAAATGCGGTGATCTTCGGGTGACGTTGCCATGCTGAAGCGTGTGATTCTGGCTGTACTTGCAACCGGTTCCCTGGTGGCTTGCGTGAAGGCGCCGGCGCCGGAACCGATGGCCTTCGTCGCCCCGCCGATGCAGTGGGACCACCGCCCGGAAGGCGAGGTCTGGACCGAATCAGCCCTTGTCGCGGTGTCGACCAAGGATCCGGTCCTGTCGGAACGGGTTCCCGCCGACATCGAAAACTGGTGCCCTGGCTATGCCGAAGCAACCGTCACCGAGCGTCGCGCCTTCTGGGCGGGGCTGCTTTCGGCGGTCGCGAAATACGAAAGCACCTGGAATCCGCAGGCCTCGGGCGGGGGCGGACGCTGGATCGGACTGATGCAGATCTCGCCACGGTCCGCCGCCAACTACGGCTGCGAGGCGACCTCGGCCACGGCGCTGAAGGATGGCGAGGCCAACCTGGAATGCGCGGTCGAGATCATGTCGACGCAAGTGGCAAAGGACGGGCTGGTCGCCGGCGACGGGGATCGGGGCGTCGGGCGCGACTGGGCCCCCCTGCGCAGCAATGAAAAGCGCAGCGCCATGTCCGGCTGGACCCGCCAGCAGCCCTATTGCCGGGCAGGCTGAGCCAACTCACCCGGCGGCACGCATCCGTTCGACCATCTCGCGCAGATCGCCGCTGAGGCCCGGTGCCGTCAGGATGCGGTCAAGTTCCGCTTTTGCCAGCTTGCGACGGGCGGCGTCGTAGCGCGGCCAGGTCTCGAAGGCGGCGGAAACCCTGGCGGCCGTCTGCGGGTTCAAGGGGTCAAGCCGGATGAGCCAGTCCGCCACCAGCCGATAGCCCGCACCCGACCGGTGGTGAAAGCCCGCATGGTTTGCCGCAAGCGCCCCGATCACCGACCGGAACCGGTTGGGGTTCTTCCAGTCAAAGGCGGGACTTTCGGCCAAGCTTGCGGTGACGCTTGCGGCCTCGGACGGCTCGGCGTGCAGGATCTGCAACCCGTACCACTTGTCCATGATGTTGGCGTCCCGGCCCCAGCGCGCGGCAAAGGCCGCCAGTTCCTTCACCCCCTGCCGCACGTCGAGAAGGGCCGAAAGCGCACCGATCTCTTCGGTCATGCTGCGGGCGCGGGCAAAGGCGCTGGATGCCAGCTTGCCGCCATCGCGCCGGGACAGAAGACCAAGGGCCGCGATCTTCAGCGCCCGTCGCCCGGCCTGCTCGGCAGACGGCGAGAACGGGGCACCGTCATCAAGTGCGCGGTACAGCCGCGTCAGCCCTTCGCCCAGCCGGATCGCCAGTGCGCCGGCCATCTCGCGGCGGGCGGCATGGATCTTCGCCGGATCGGCGACGCGGCCCATGGCGTGGATTGTCTGCGCCAGGTCATCCTCGGCGGGCAGGCGCAGGCAGAGCGCCCGGAACGCCGGGTCCAGCGCGTCGTCAAAGGCCACGGCCGCGACGGCATCCAGCCAGGCCCGGCCGGGCGCGCCGCCCTTCAGCGCCATCTCGGCCATCACATCCTTGGCAAGTGCCCGGCCTGCCTCCCATTTGTTGAAAGGGTCGGTGTCATGGGCCAAGAGGAACGCGCGGTCCTCCTGCGGCACCTTGCGGTCAAGGACGACCGGCGCGGAAAATCCGCGCAGGATCGAGGGCACGGGTCTGGACGCGAGGCCGTCGAAGCGAAAGCTTTGCCGGGCGCGGGTCATTTCCAGCATGATGGTCGGCACGACCTCGTCGCCGTTCGGGTTCAGAAGACCGACGCGGATCGGGATGACCATCGGCTCTTTCTTCGGCTGGCCCGGAGTCGGCGGATTGGTCTGGGTGAAGGTCAGGGTATAGACCCCGTCCTTCCAGTCATCGGTGACCTTCAGATGCGGGGTTCCGGCCTGCGAATACCAGAGCCTGAACTGCGACAGATCGCGACCGGTCGTGTCTTCGAAGACCTTCAGCCAGTCCTCGATGGTCGCGGCATCGCCGTCATGGCGGTCGAAGTAGAGGTCCAGCGCACGCTTGTAGCTCTGGTCGCCGACCAGCGTCTTCAGCATGCCGATGACCTCGGACCCCTTCTCATAGACCGTGGCGGTGTAGAAGTTGTTGATCTCGACAAAGCTTTCGGGCCGGACCGGATGGGCAAGCGGCCCGGCATCCTCGCGGAACTGGCGGGCACGAAGCGCCACGACATCCTCGATCCGCCGCACCGCTGCCGACCGCATGTCGCCGGAAAACTGGTGGTCGCGAAAGACCGTCAGCCCTTCCTTCAGGCAGAGCTGGAACCAGTCGCGGCAGGTGATGCGGTTGCCGGTCCAGTTGTGGAAATACTCATGCGCGATGATCGCCTCGATCCGGGCGAAGTCGTCATCCGTTGCAGTTTCGGGGCTGGCAAGGACGTAGCGCGAGTTGAAGATGTTCAGCCCCTTGTTCTCCATCGCGCCCATGTTGAAGTCGTCCACCGCGACGATGTTGAAGACGTCGAGGTCGTATTCGCGGCCATAGACTTCCTCCTCCCATGTCATCGACCGGATCAGGCTGTCCATCGCATAGGCGCAGCGGTCCTCGTCGCCGGGGCGCACCCAGATGTTGAGGTCGACCTTGCGGCCCGATGCGGTCTGGAACGTTGCCGAATGCGCCCGCAGATCGCCCGCAACCAGAGCGAAGAGGTAGGCGGGCTTCGGCCAGGGATCGTCCCACTCCGCCCAGCCCGGACCGCTGGGCCCCGGATTTCCGTTCGACAGAAGGACCGGCAGGTCAGCCTCGATCCGCACCCTGAACCGGGACATCACGTCCGGACGGTCGGGGTAGTAGGTGATCTTGCGGAACCCTTCCGCCTCGCATTGGGTGCAGTACATGCCCTTCGACATGTACAGCCCCTCCAGCGCGGTGTTGGCAGCCGGGGCGATGATCACCTCGGTTTCCAGCGCGAAGCGGCCTTCCGGAAGATCGGAAGCGGCGACGGTCAGGCCTTGCGGGTCCAGCGCAGGATCGACCGGGCGACCGTCCACCCGGCAGGACTGCAGCTGCAGCCCCTCGCCATCAAGCCGCAGGTCGTGCCGTCCGGGCCGGTCCGGGTTCGGCTCGATCTCCAGCCGTGCCGTCACCAGCGTCTCATCCGGGCCAAGCCGGAAGGTCAGATCCACCGACCGGATCCGGTGCGTGAAGGGCTGGTAATCGGCAAGGCGGACGGTCGTGGGCAGATCGGGCATGCGCGGCTCCTTTCCGCCATAGCTACGGACTTGCGTCCCATGCGCAAGGGCAAGCCCGGCAACAGTCTTTTGCGGCTTTACGAATCCGCGGCCTGGGCTAAGACTGTGTTCCATGAATGTTCTCGTCTGGCTCAAGCGCGACCTGCGCCTTTTCGATCATCCCGCGCTGACGCTGGCGGCGGGCCTCGGCCCGGTGCTGCCGGTCTACATCGTCGAGCCGGAGCTTTGGTCGGGACCCGATGCCTCGGCCCGGCAATGGGCGTTCGTCGCCGAAAGCCTGGATGGTCTGCGCACGGAGCTTGCGGCCATTGGTGTGCCGTTGATCCTGCGCACAGGGGATGCTGTGGAGGTCCTGGACCGGCTCTGCCGCCAGCACCGGGTCGCCCGGATCGTCAGCCATGAAGAGACGGGCAATCTTGCGACCTATGCCCGCGACCGCCGCGTGGCCGCCTGGGCAAGGCAAGCCGGGATCACCTGGACCGAACTGGCGCAATGCGGGGTCGTCCGCAGGCTTCCCAGCCGCGACGGCTGGGCCAGGGGGCGCGATGCCTACATGGCGGCCCCGGCCCTGCCGCCGCCCCGGATCAGCGCGGTTCCCGGCGTCGAACCCGGCCCGATCCCGACCGCCCGCGCCCTGCGGCTGGCCGATGACCCCTGCCCGCACCGCCAGCACGGCGGCCGCGCGACAGGCCTCGCGCTCGTGGACAGTTTCCTCACCCGCCGGGGTGAGCCCTACCGGACCGCGATGTCCTCGCCCCTGACCGCCGAACGCGCCTGTTCGCGCCTGTCGCCGCATCTGGCCTGGGGCACGCTTTCCGTCCGTGAGGTGGTTCACGCCACCGTCAACCGGCAAACCGAACGCCCCCGCGGGCGCTGGGGCGGGGCGCTGGCCAGTTTCCAGTCCCGCCTCGCCTGGCGCGACCATTTCATCCAGAAGCTGGAAGACCAGCCTTCGATCGAGACGCGCGACCTTCACCCCCTCGCCGTCACACGCCCGCGCGACACCAACGCCGCGCGGCTGCAGGCCTGGACGAACGGAGAAACCGGCCTGCCCTTCCTTGACGCCTGCCTGCGCTACTTGCGCGCGACCGGATGGCTCAATTTCCGGATGCGGGCGATGGTCACTTCCGTCGCGTCCTACCACCTCTGGCTTGACTGGCGGGTGACCGGTCGGCACCTCGCGCGCCAGTTCACCGATTACGAGCCCGGCATCCACTGGCCGCAGGTGCAGATGCAGTCCGGCACCACCGGCATCAACATTCCGCGCATCTACAACCCGGTGAAGCAGGGTCATGACCAGGACGGGGCGGGAAGCTTCATCCGTGCCTGGGTGCCGGAGCTTGCCCCGGTTCCCGACGCCTTCCTGCACGAACCCTGGAAATGGCCGGACGCCAGCCGCCTTCTGGGCCGCCGCTACCCCGATCCGGTCGTCGATCTGGCCACTGCCGCCCGCGAGGCGCGCGACCGCATCTGGACCGCACGCAAGGCCCCCGGTTTCGCCGGAACCGCCGCCGGGATCGTCCAGCGCCACGCCAGCCGGGCCGACCCGCGCTTTGTGAACGACCGGTCCCCGGCGCGCCGCCCGGCCCCCACCGCACAACTGACGCTGGACCTTTGAATGCCGCGCGGCGTGAAGAAGGCCGACCTCCCGGTGAAGGCCTGCCAGACCTGTGGCAAGCCTTTCACCTGGCGGAAGAAATGGGCGCGTGACTGGGACACTGTCCGGTATTGTTCAGACCGCTGCCGCGCCGCCAAGGGTACGATTTCTTTGAAGAAATCGTAGCGGAGCCTTCAAAGGCTCCGGACCGGAGTTTTCGAAAACTCCGGCCCCGCCAACCGTCGCGTCACTCCGCCCCCACCGCGCGCGCCAGCTTGCCCAGCGTCTGCAGCCCCAACGCCTCGGCCCCGAATCCCCTGGCATCCTGCCAATCCTTCGCGGTCGCCATCACCATGCCCAGCGTCACCGTCGTCTGCCCGCCCTCCTCATGGAATGACGCCCAGGCATCGGCATGTTTCGGTCCGTTCTCACCCCAGAGAAGCGCATAGTCGAGCCGAACCTCCGGGACCACCTGGCCATAGCGGTGGTGGTTCGGAAAGACCGTGCCATCCGGGGCGATCATGTCGAAGACCCATTCGCCCCCGGCCCGCAGGTCGATGCGGGAGGTCCGGCAGGAAAACCCGTCCGGCCCCCACCATTTCGGCAAGGACTCGGCGTTCATCCAGGCGCCCCAGACGGCTGCGACCGGCGCCTTGATCACCCGGTGCAGGATCATCGTGCGTTCGGTCACGCCGCCAAGGTTGGCCAGTCCGGCGGTGAAGCCCTGTGTGTAGCCGTCCGCCATGTCCTGCGCCTGTGAGGACAGTTGCACCGTCACCGCGACCTTCGACGCCGTGTCGTCGCCGCTGAAACGGGCGGTGACCAGGGACACCGCGTCGATGGCCCCCTGGCTGGAGACCACTTCGTAGTTCACCGTCACCCGGTCCGGTTGCAGCTGCAGCCATCCGGCCTCGACATGCACATCCGGGGTGCCCGGAAAACGGCAGACCGACACTTCGCGCCCGCCGATCCGCGTGTCGGATTCGAGGAATTCGACCGTCACGCCCGGCGCGGGCGGGGCCCAGACCGCACGGGCGGCGGGCGAGGTCCAGGCCTGATAGAGCGTGCCGACCGGGGCGGCGACGGCGCGATCGAACGTCAGCGTAGCGAAGGGTGAGATCACGTCTTCAGCCCCTGGGCATATTCTTCCAGCTGCGTGACCACCGTCCCCCAACCATCGTAGAACCCCATGTCCTTGTGCGCCTTGGCGGTGTCGGCGTTCCGGTGCCGGGCGACGGCGGTGTACCTGGTGCGCCCGTTGCCGATATCCTCGAAGGTCAGGATCGCGGTCATGAACGGCTCGGGCGCGGGCTTCCAGCCTTCGGTATAGGCATCGGTGAAGACCAGACGTTCGTTCGGCACGACCTCAAGATAGACGCCGTTGTTCTGCATCTCGTTGCCCTCGACGTCGAAGGTCGTGTTGCAGCGGCCCCCGACGCGGACGTCCAGATCGCAGGCGGTCACCTTGTGCGGCTTCGGGACGAACCAGTGGACCAGATGCTCGGGCGTGGTCCAGCACATGTAGAGGATCTCGCGGGGGGCGTTGACTTCGCGGGTCAGGACAAGGTCAAGTTCGGGGTCGAGTTCAACGGTCATTGGTCGCGTTCCTTCATGAGATTTGTCACATAGTCGTCCAGCCGGTCGAGCCGGGCCTCCCAGACCTTTCGCTGGTCGTCGAGCCAGTTGGCCATCGGCTCCAGCGCCTTGGGCTGAAAGGCGCAGGACCGGACCCGCCCGTCCTTCTGGGTCGTCACCAGTCCCGCCTCCTCCAGAACGGAAAGATGCCGAAGGATCGTCGGCAGCGTGAACCCCGAAGGCCCCGCCAGTTCCGTCACCGGGGCCGGACCCCTGGCAAGCCGGTTCAGCATCACGCGCCGTGTCGGATCGGACAGCGCGTGAAACAGCAGGTCAAGATGAGGGTCATGCTTAGCCATAGCGCTAACTATACATCCTCTGCCATGAAGGGCAAGAGAAACTTAGCCTATTGGCAAAGTTTTTCACCTCAAGCTTTTCCCACCGCGTGAGTTTCGGCACCCGCTGGAATTCGCACGCCGGGTTTCTTGCCGTTCCCCTGCGCCCTGACTTAGTGTGTGCCACAGCATACAGAACGACCCGAAGGCTTTGCGGAGGACGAGCGATGACCAAGCGACTGGACCGTGCGGGGCTGCTGGTGGATGCGGTGCTGGCCCGCTTTGTCGAAGACGAGGCCCTTCCCGGCACCGGAATCGCGGCAACGGCTTTCTGGTCGGGGTTCGCGGGACTGCTCGCGGACTTCGCGCCGCAGAACCGGGCGCTCCTGGCCAAGCGACAGGATCTGCAGGCCAGGATCGACGCCTGGCACATCGCCCGGCGCGGTCAGCCGCATGACCATGCCGCCTACAAGGCTTTCCTCGCCGAGATCGGCTACTTGCTGGCCGAAGGCCCGGCCTTCCAGATCGAGACGGGGAACGTCGACCCCGAGGTCGCAAAGGTGCCGGGGCCGCAGCTGGTGGTTCCGGTGACGAACGCCCGCTATGCACTCAATGCGGCAAATGCCCGCTGGGGGAGCCTTTACGACTGCCTCTACGGCACCGACGCAATGGGGTCTCTGCCCCCTTCAGGCGGCTACGAACGCGGTCGCGGCGCACGGGTCGTGGCCCGCGCGCGGGTGTTTCTGGACGAGGCGTTTCCGATTGCCGGGACCTCACATGCCGACGTGCGGCGCTATGTGGTGAAGGATGGCGCTCTCTTGATCGATGACCTGCCGCTGGCCGATCCGGCAAAGTTCGCGGGCTACCGGGGCAACCCGAAGGCGCCCGACGCGGTCCTGCTCAAAAACAACGGCCTGCATGTCGAACTGGTCTTCGACCGCGCGCATTTCATCGGCTCGCGGGATCAGGCTTTGCTGGCCGACGTCCAGCTGGAAAGTGCCCTGACCGCGATCATGGACTGCGAGGATTCCGTCGCCTGCGTCGATGCCGAGGACAAGGTCGGGGCCTACCGGAACTGGCTGGGGCTGATGAAGGGGACGCTGTCCGAGGTCTTCCAGAAGGGTGGCCGTCAGGTGGAGCGGCGGCTGGCGGCGGACCGGGAGTATCTGGACCCGCAGGGCAGCCCCTTCAGCCTGAAAGGCCGCGCGCTGATGTGGGTGCGGAACGTGGGCCACCTGATGACCAACCCGGCGATCCTGTTGCCCGACGGGTCGGAGGTGCCCGAGGGACTGATGGACGCGGTGATGACGGTGGCCATCGCGCTGCACGACCTGCGAAAGACGGAGGGGCTGCGCAACTCGGTGATGGGGTCGGTCTATGTGGTGAAGCCCAAGATGCACGGGCCGGAGGAAGTGGCCTTTGCCGATGCCGTGATGGCGCGGGTGGAGGGGCTGCTGGGGCTGGCCGCGAACACGGTCAAGCTGGGGATCATGGACGAGGAGCGGCGGACCTCGGTGAACCTGAAGGAATGCATCCGCGCGGCGAAGGGGCGGGTCGCGTTCATCAACACCGGGTTTCTCGACCGGACCGGGGACGAGATCCACACCTCGATGGAAGCGGGGCCGTTCAGCCGGAAGGACTTCATCAAGCGGAAGGCCTGGATCACGGCCTATGAGGCCCTGAACGTCGATATCGGGCTGGAGTGCGGGCTGTCGGGCCGCGCCCAGATCGGCAAGGGGATGTGGGCGATGCCGGACCTGATGGCGGCGATGCTGGACGAGAAGATCGCCCATCCCCGCGCCGGGGCGAACACGGCCTGGGTGCCCTCGCCCACCGCCGCGACCCTCCATGCCCTGCACTACCACCGGGTAGATGTGCTGGCGGTGCAGGCCCGGCTGGCGAAGGGCGGGCGCAGGGCGCATGTGGACGGGATCCTCGACATCCCGCTGGCGAGCTTCCGGGCCTGGTCGAAGGCTCAGGTAATGCGGGAGGTCGAGAACAACGCGCAAGGCATCCTCGGCTATGTCGTGCGCTGGATCGACCAGGGGGTGGGCTGTTCGAAGGTTCCCGATATCAACGACGTCGGGCTGATGGAGGACCGGGCGACCTGCCGGATCTCGGCGCAGGCGGTCGCGAACTGGCTGCATCACGGGGTGGTCTCGGCCCTGGAGGTCACCGAGGCGATGAAGAAGATGGCCGCCGTGGTGGACCGGCAGAACGAAGGCGATCCCCTTTACCGGCCCATGACCCCCGGCTTTCAGGGGGCGGCGTTCCAGGCGGCGTGTGATCTGGTGTTCAAGGGGCGGGAGCAGCCTTCGGGCTATACCGAACCCCTCCTCCACGCCTGGCGGCTGCGGGTCAAGGCGGGGTGAGCGCCCACGCGTGGGCAGCTTTGCGGGGCGTTTGATTTCAAGGGGTTGGCTGTGGGCGTTAGGGTGGCGTCAACCTTTGGCCGGTCGCCCGGTTGGCGTGGTTGTCGAAATGAGCGCTGACGCGCGACGTCCTTTTGTCTCGTCGTCGGGCTTCGCCTCCTCCTCGGCGTCGGGGGCGCTTCGCCCCCCGAACCCCCAGAGAGTATTTGGGAAAAGAGCAAATGGATTGTGTGTGGGTTGCCGGGATGACAGGCGAGCGGAAGGCAATTGGCCTTGCAGGCCATGGCAGGTGGTGATTGGACCGATGCGGAGAACGACCTGATCGTCGCGGACTATTTCGCGATGCTTGCGGAAGACATCGCCGGACAGCCGTACAACAAGGCGGAGCATCGGCGAAGGCTGCGCGCCCGGTTGAACGACCGCTCGGACGGATCGGTGGCGTTCAAGCACCAGAACATCAGCGCCGTGCTGAAGGGCCTGAACGAGGACTGGATCCCCGGCTACAAACCGGCTTTCAACTTTCAGCACACGCTGGAGGATGCCGTGATGCGGTGGCTGGACCGGAACCGGCACTGGCTGGAACGGTTGCCGCGCTTGCGCCCGGAAGGTGCGCTGCAAGAGGCGGCCGAGCTATGGATCGGACCGCCGCCCACCCTGTCGAACCGGCCCCCGCCGCAGGAGTTGGAGCAGGCGCTGCACATCGCCCGGAAGTTCGACGTGGCCGGGCGGGATGCGCGCAACCGGGCGCTGGGGCGGGCCGGCGAAGAGCGGGTGCTGGCCCATGAGCGGGCCGTGCTGGGGGCTGCCGGACGGGCGGACCTTGCGCGTGCGGTCCGCTGGGTATCCCGGGAGGATGGCGACGGTCTGGGCTATGACATCGCCAGCTTTACCCCAGAGGGCCATGCGCGACTGATCGAGGTGAAGACGACGAACGGCTGGGAACGCGCACCTTTTCACATCACCCGGAACGAATTGGCCGTGGCCGGGGAACGACGCCTGGAATGGTGTCTGCTTCGGCTGTGGAACTTTGGACGCGCGCCAAGGGCATTCGAGTTGCACCCACCGCTTGACGCACATGTGTCCCTGATGCCGACAACGTTTCAAGCGAGTTTTCACTGAAGGCGATGCAGGTCCTGGGCGCATGCGTTGCGCCCGATCCCTTGGGCGATCTGTCCGCTTGACGCGCGAACACCTGCCCGCCACGGTGACGTCAGACCAGCGAAGGCTTAGCCCCTTGACTTCCATCCCCCAAAGCATCGACGCGACCGAGACCTTCCTTGAAAGCCAGGGCTATGTCGCCTCGCGCGCACTCGCGACGGTGGTCTTTCTGTCCCTGCGCCTCGGACGCCCGCTGTTCCTGGAAGGCGAGGCGGGGGTCGGCAAGACCGAGATCGCCAAGGCCATTGCCAAGGGCCTTGGGCGGCGGCTGATCCGGCTGCAGTGCTATGAGGGGTTGAGTGCGGCCTCTGCCGTGGCGGAATGGAATTTTGCCGCGCAGATGATCGCGATCCGGACGGCGGAAGCGGGGGGCGGGGCGGACCGTGAGGCGCTGAAGGCGGAGCTGTTCACCGAGGACTATCTGATCGCGCGGCCCCTTCTGCAGGCGATGCAGCCGCAGCCGGGGGGCGCTCCGGTCCTTCTGATCGACGAACTGGACCGCACCGATGAGCCGTTCGAGGCCTTCCTGCTGGAGGCGCTGAGCGATTTTCAGGTCACGATCCCGGAGCTGGGCACGATCACCGCGCCCGAGCCGCCGATCGTGATCCTGACCTCGAACCGGACGCGGGAGGTGCATGACGCGCTGAAGCGGCGGTGTCTCTATCACTGGGTCGATTATCCGGATTTCGCCCGGGAACTGGCGATCCTGAAGGCGCGCGTCCCGGAGGCGGGCGATACGTTAAGCCGCGAGGTGGTGGCCTTTGTCCAGCGGCTGCGGGGCGAGGATCTGTTCAAGAAACCGGGGGTGGCCGAGACCATCGACTGGGCCAAGTGTCTGCTCGCGCTCGACATGATCGCGCTGTCGCCCGAGGTGATCGCCGATACGCTGGGGGCGGTGCTGAAATATCAGGACGACATCCAGAAGCTGCAGGGGTCGGAGGCGAAGAAGATCCTGGACGAGGCGCGGGCCGCACTGGTCGGGGCCTGAGGCACGTGGCGGCCCATGCCGAACTGACCCTGCCGGAGAACCCCAGGCTGGTGGCGAACCTGGTGCATTTCGCGCGGGCCTTGCGCAAGGCGGGGCTGCCGGTGGGACCGGGCCGGGTGGCCGAGGCGATCCGGGCGGTGGCGGCGGCGGGGTTCAGCGAGCGGCGGGATTTCTTCTGGGTCTTGCACGCCTGTTTCGTCGCCCGCCCCGAAGAGCGTGTGGTCTTTGCCCAGGTCTTTCGCCTGTTCTGGCGCGACCCGCGCTATCTGGAGCACATGATGTCCTTCATGCTGCCCGCGGTGCGGGGCGTGCAGGAGGACCGGACCGCAGAGGCCGCCGAAAAGCGGGCGGCGGAGGCTTTGCTGGACGGGGCCGCGCAGCCGCCCCCTGCCCTGCCCGAAGGGTGGGACGCGGGAGAGGAGGCCGAGAT